>NZ_JBFSUL010000005.1:0-25691 GCF_041467395.1 Vibrio sp. 10N.247.310.98
TTTTCTCACTATCCTAAGTCTAGATTGCTAAGGAGGGAGTGGATTCCATACATCATTTTAAGTTGGTATTTAAGTGTGTCATCCTATTTAGAATTTGACTTACTTTTCTTTATGCCAAAACATTCAACTATATAGCCAAATTTGCTCGGCACTCTAGAATCCATCTCTTGTGAATCTATACAGTTTATTGGGGGTGAATTCGGTTTGAGTATGAAAAATGGCTTGTTTTGCCTAGAACCCAGTATCGTTTTACCGATAGAAGATTTAATAAGTAATTGTTAATCATAGGATTAGCGTTTATCTTCCTAAGATAACGCGCATTGTTAAAAGTGATAACACGCAAGCTAGTTTTTGTGTAAAGACAGAGTGCGAAATGTGAAGTATATGCATTAAATTCCATTGAGTTATGATAGCTTGAATGAAAGTTAGGCAAGCGGAAAAATGAGCGGGCCTGTTATTAACAATGTTATGCGCTTAAACAAAATCAAGGATTTGAGATTTGATTCTAGGAACGAAAACATTAGAAAAGCTTCGCATTCTTATCAACGAAGAAACAGAATACCGAAATGGTCCAAGAATAATCCAATTTTTCAATGAATTGGGCTTTAGTGATAGCTACGGACAAGGTTTCCCTTCACGTTGGATGTATACCGATGAAAGGCTTGCTACAATAAATGGCACGCCAAATATTGATAAATGCATTAGAAATTTATTCTCACCTGTTAGTTTCATTGAGAACCCAGAAAAGCTCGACCAACACATCTTAGAATTTAATAAGTATCTTGCTTTCGATAAATGGAAAGTTGTAAGAAATAATGCAGATATCTCATTTCAAAAACTAGATAAAGTTGAATTTACTACCCCCAAGAAGGCTAACGACGAAGAGGGCTTTCTTAATCAAGAATTTAATGATTTGAAGCTTTCTAATCTTCAATTAGATAGCACAATAACAAGCGTACTTGAGTATCGGATAAAAGAAATAGAGAGTTGTTTTTCTGCAAATGCGCCTCTGTCAGTCATTCTTATGGCTGGTAGCACACTTGAGGGTATTTTACTTGGTGTCGCAACTAGGAATCCTAGGGTTTTTAACTGTGCTAAAAGCGCACCAAAGAACAGAGAACAAAAAGTAAAACCATTTCAAGAGTGGTCACTTGCAAACTTTATTGATGTCTCAAAAGAAATAAGTTTGTTGCAACATGATGTTCATAAATTTAGTCATGCTCTTCGAGGTTTTAGGAACTACGTTCATCCATTCGAGCAAATGAGTACAGGGTTTAATCCTACAATGCATACAGCTAAAATTTGCTTGCAGGTATTAAAGGTTGCTGTACATCAAATCAACGAAAACAATAGGCGTATCAGCGCATAACAAAGCAATTAAGTCGGATTCATGAACGCGTGCCGACTCGCTTACGCTCAAACATAGCACGCGTTCATTCACCGCTTATTGCGGCGCTGACGGATCCCCTCATAATTTCCCTAGTCCTACGTTGTGTGTGAGCCTTTGATATTCGAACATTCCCCATTGATATTGGGATTCATTAATTTGATATCGCCGATGATTTCGTACCTCTCTCCCTAGACGAGGTATAGATAGAACTCGGCGGTGTTTAATGCTGTTGGCTTGGAAGTCAAAATGCCATTTGGCCTGTACTGCAATTAGGCCATTCCACCACATCAAGATTTCAGCGAGCAACGCAATAAGAAGCAGGATATCTAATCGCTTAGTACAACGAGTTCTGTTGTGACGAAGTGCGATCCCATAGGCGGTACTCTTTAGATCTCAGAATGCTTCTTCTATTTGCATGCGCTTGGCGTACAGGTTGGTAATTTGTACTTCATTTAAGATATGTCTAGGGATATTGCTCGCGAGTAACCACGGCTCCTTTGCACTGCGTTGATAGAGATGTGTAGCGGAGTGTTTTTGGCTGGTTCTGCTATGGCGCTGTGCTTTTCTGCCTTTTTCTAATCCCTTATAAACATAGGCTTCACAAGATATCGGTGATCTCTTTGCTAATAAGCAGTGGCCAAGATATTTGGGTTTATGGACAGCGTTTGGATAAAAGGTTTTATTTGAGACCCAATGTTTTTGAGGTAGTTTGATTGATACTTCACCTCGGACAAGACCTAACCAAAACCAACCTTTCTCCTGAACTTGGCGGAACCAAGTATTTCTAAAACCCGCATCAGAAACGATGATCGGACTGACTTTATTCGGCAAAATACTCTGCAATTTATCGAGGAATGTTTGGTGACTTTTCGGTGAATTTTATTGGCCATACTCAAAAACTTGTTCAAAGATTGTGATGGCTCGACCATCAAGTGCAACGGATGCTCTTAACGTCATATAACGAAGTTGTTCACGAACATCAGACCAATCAACAAGGATCACAGGGCATGGGTTAGCGCCCGTTATTAAGTAGGCATGCCATTTATAGATAAGGTCTTTTTCACGATGTAGTTGGCGATTTCCAAGCAGTCTATCAACGCGTTTGATCGCATGTTTTACCGTGGTATTAGTTTCCAGTTTCCGACCTAGTTTAGTCAGCGTTAAATCTGAACCGTCAAGTACACTTTTTGTAGCAAGTATCAGAGAACTAACGCGTTTTTTGTGAATGGAGGGGCATTGGTTTTGTATGGTTTGTTGTAGAATCTGAATGTCGCACATTGTTAACCCACTTGTTCGAAATGTGTGTTCAGCGATATTCATTAGATCAAAGACGGTGATGCGCGTCTACCTCATTGTTTTTACGCCTGATTATGAGGGGATTCGCAAGATTGCGGCGTTATATTTTTATCGAGAGGTCAAGATGGGTAGTAAGCTAAAGACATATAATGAAGTTAAAGAATACTTAAGAAAAAAAGAACGAACAGCTCATTTACTGCTGGGCAATGGTTTTAGTATGGCTTATAACCACAAGATCTTCTCTTACAACGCGTTGCATCAATTTATTGAAAAACAAGAAGATCCATTGATAACTTCGCTTTTCGATATAGTGAAAACTAAAAACTTTGAGTTGGTGATGCAGCAACTTGACAATTTTTGTGAGCTTATAGATGTATTTGGTTCAGATAATGACTTGCTAGACAAAGTTGAAACAGCTAGTGAACGATTAAAGGAAAGCTTAATTGATGCAGTTGAATCATTACATCCTGAACATGTTTTTAAGTTGCAAGAATCCCAAATAGATAAATGCTCCGCGTTTCTATCATTTTTCACCAATAATGATGGTTCAGTATTCAGCACTAACTATGACTTATTGCTTTATTGGGTCCTTATGCGGAAAGGTGCTAAAAATGCAATAGATGGCTTTGGGCGAGATCGTGAGGATGATGGTGGTTATGACGATGAACCTGAATACTCGGAGCTTAGGTGGGGCAATAATAAAAGCAATCAAAATATTTATTATCTCCATGGAGCATTGCCTATCTTTGATGAAGGAGTGCACATTACTAAAGAAGAGTACACTGGTACAAAATACTTGCTTGAGAACATCAAGCGCAGGATAGATCATGGTCACTATCCTGTATTTGTAGCCTCGGGTAATGGTGAAGAAAAACTTGAGCATATCCTTCATAACCGATATTTAACATTCTGCTATGACTCATTGTGTGAAATTCAAGGATCATTAGTCACCTTCGGATTCAACTTTGGTAAGTATGATTACCACATCATTGATGCTATAAACATCGCAGCAAAACAAGGCAGACGATCTGGCAACAAACTTTTTAGCGTTTATATTGGCGTATACAGTGACGATGACAGAAAGCATATCGAAAGAATTAAGGATAAGTTTAAGTGTAAAGTGACTCTATTTGACGCCGCAACTGCGAACGTATGGGCATAAAAAATATAACAAGAGACTATGGCGTCAATAGCTAATTTTTGGCGCTATTGTTATCCCACATAACACCGTCTCTTAGCATCGAATTTAGTATTACAACCATCTTTCTCATACAGGCAACTATCGCTACTTTTTTTGGTTTTCCTGCCGCAAGTAATCGTTCATAAGTGGCCTTAAATACTGGGTTGCATTGTATGGCGGACATCATTGCCATGTATAAGACTGTGCGAACTTGGGCACGTCCCCCCTGGATCATCCGCTTACCTTTGAGGCGTCCACTTTCTCTTGTTATTGGGGCGACACCGATAAGAGAAGACGCTTGCTTATTGGTGATGAAACCGAGTTCAGGAACATTACTGATGATAGAAGCTGATGCTATTTTTCCTATTCCTGGCATGCTTTGTAGTATCTCATTTTTAGCTTGGTATTCAGGGCAGGTATCAATGAGTTTTGATATCTTTTCTTCTACCTTGACGATCTGATTTTTCAGAGCAGTTAAGATCGGTTTGATTGAGGATGCTAAGCTCTGAGGTAAAATTTGTTGTCGGTTTTTTTCCATTGTTTGCATGGACAGTAACTGGTTACGCCTTGTGACTAAGTCACTCATTAGCCTTATGTTTTCACTCTTTAGCTTGGTCAATTTAGGTTGGATAGCTTCCCCAAAGTGAGCAATAAGAGCTGCATCTAGGCGGTCATTTTTAGCTCTTCGTCCAATGGCTCCAGCAAATCTTTTTACGTGCAAAGGGTTAGCAATGACGTATGGAAGTTTTGCTTTGTCGCAGGCAAATATGAAAGGCATTTCCAATCGACCAGTCGCTTCGATAACCACGCGGCTAGGGCGGTGCTTAGCGATAGTTTTTACCGCTTCGTTGATGCCTTTTTCATTGTTGGGGACAGTGAAGTAAATATTGAGAGGACGGATGTAAATGTCTAATTGTGCTTTGCCGGTATCAACGCCGACATTAATGTTTTGAAGTGTGTTTGTATTCATAATAAGCTAACTCTTGCTTGCAAATGCGGGCTCGAGACCCAGAAGACTATTCGAGTGTGGTGCTTGGAGTTCTATCTGGCGTTCGTACTTGTTATCGGTCTCTCGATAGAGGAACCAGCATTTAATCGAACTACCAGATAGAAGAACTTTAGTTGCAGCTAAAGTCTGGGTCTCACCTTACCCGATTGGAGCGCTTATTATCCATACAAAGCATTTAAGACGGATTCCCAACGCTTGGCATTTTTGGTTTGCTTTGAATTTAGTGTTTACGGCACAATCGTTTAGGTTCAGTGGTCTGCGTTGCTCACAACTTAATGCGGCTACATGGACTAATTCAGAGGAGTAAAACTTGGTCAAATATGTTCTAGGAATAGTTACAGGATTTACAGCAACTATTTGGTATGTTGCTTTAGATCTTAATTTTGAACTTGATAGTAGTTTATCGATTAATGTCGTAATAGCGACAGCGACTATATTCGCAACAGCGATACATTATGACTCAGTTAGGCAGCAAAAGAGAGAGAGGGTTTGGGAAATTAATAAAGAAAATTTACTCAGTCTTTCTAGAGCACTTTCATCTGAAATGAAAAGAACAGCACTATATGCCGATAGAGCCTTTTATATTGAACAAGGTATACCTATCGATGACTCTGAGCTTGATGATTCTCCTGATGCATACAAAAAATTCAAGAAAGTAATTGATGAATCTTTGGATGTATATAAACCATTACTAAACAAAGAGTTGATTGAGGCTATTGAAGCCTTCCAAAAAGAAGATCGAGAAATTGATATAGCCGTTGAGAATGATGCAATGAGTGTTTTCGAGGCTTATGATGCATTACATGCAGAGCAAAAAAAACTACATTCGACAGTAAGTGATTTCATTAAAAAAGTGTCCGCCATTTAGCACATAACAAACTGATCTGCTCCAGAGGTACTGGACACTCGAGTAAGCGACTTTCCATACTTTTAGTTATTCATGAAATGCTAAATTAGTAAAATCACTAAAACGTTTATGTCCAGAAACGTGTTTGAATGGGGCCGATCAATCTGTGGATGCCCAAGACAACCAGTATGATACTTTATTACTCAGTTGTAGCGTGACTCAGACTTTGTAGTAGGAATTAGTATGAATCTTTATTTCTGGGTGAGTATCATTTAGAACGGTACAAACAGGGTTACTTGACTGCTTAGTATGAAACTTTATTCCTCTCCTACAGGATATGAAAAAAAAATTTTGCGATCTCGGAAAAATTAAGTAGGTTTAAATCAAAAGGAATACATTCTTATGTTAAAACCAACTTTCACGCTCTTAACTGATTACGTAATGAACGTCATCACGGTAGTTATTCAAACCCTGAAATACATCATTCCGACTCTGTGTATCTTACTCAGCTGTTATTTTGGTGATTATGTGTTCATAGTCGCAATGGGCGTCTCACTCGTACAGGCGAAAGCCATTAGAAACATCGCCTATGAAAAGATAGTGCTCGATGATCCGACGCACATGAACCTCTCTATGTTTCATTCCGAATATTGGCACCGTTTCTGTAAGACGGCCAAACTTATGACGAAGTTCTCTGTTTTTTATCTACTCTTGTTTGCACTTGATTCATTCAATTGGAACGACACCTTTATCAATAAAAATTATAGCGAGAACCTGGCCTTAGAGAATCTATGGCCTTGCTTATTATCGGGCTGGAACTATGCTCTTGTCCTATTGGTAGCGTTCATGACTTGGGTGATAATGACACCGATAAAATTAGTATTCGGTAGCACCGAGATATTGATGCTGGAGTGGTATCCGATCACTAATCGTTGGAAACATGCATCAGATATAACCCTCCATTTGGCAGACCCTTACAAACCAATAAAAGGCAAAAAAGACCAACTGATCAGAGAAATGACGATGTTTACTAGCGCATTGAATGGTAGTGGATTTTACTCACTCAGCGTCAACACACACGTAATTAGTGGGAAGTTATGGGAGCTACTAAAAATAACGTTAAGTGATGCAGTCATCGATGTGAACAAGAAACGTAAAAATTGGCTCGACTTCACCGTGTATAAAGTAGCTATCTACGTCAATCACTGTGGCCTCAAGGGAAAATCCTATCAACAGTATCGTGATCTTATAGGTAAGCAGAGGTTTGAGAATAACCACATCGTAAAAATTCGCTTCAATGAAAAGCCGATAAAGCGAGAGTCGGTCCTGATTAAATAGCGTGTATTAAAAGGCTCTGATTGTTAGATCCTTATTCATACATCAATTTGTCGAAGTCTTTGAGAATCGTCATACCGTAGCTGGTCAATGACAGCCAACGAGGACGTCTTCCTGAAACGGGATCAATTCCCATTGCTATTAAGTCATATCTCGTCATATTCGTGACGTTGAAAATTGGAAGAGAGGATTTCTTGTTGGCATGTTTAACCAAGTCACTGAGAAATTGATACGAATCCTTACCATCTCTATTGACCCCGTAGAGCTCTGCTATCTCGGTCATAATATTGCCATTTCGAGTGGCATCAATCAGTACGAATGTGGACAGGGAAACATCATATTTGTTTGCTAGGACACGAGACACGTATTGAAGACCACCAGGTTTGAGCTGCTTAGACATCTGTTAACTTCCTGAAATTTCGATATAACAATAGATAGCCTTAGTAATATCTAATATTCCGCTACTAACAGCAACACACAATACCGGTTGAACCACAACCTTGTGATGACAATGTGCTTAATAGAACACATCGATGTTGTATATCTAATCCAAAGCCAATTGAAGGAACTGAGATATGCAAACGAAGCAAGGCGAACTGACATTTAATACTGGTAGAGGTTATGCACCTGATGGACAAAGAATTCATGCGACTATTATCGATGATACTGAAGTAACACTTCGTGTGCGATTTTCCGATAAAACGCGTGGGATAGATGGCGAAGTACAAGTGCTTGAATTCACCGAGACTGCCATTATGCGTGAGTATGATTCCGGTAACTATACAGAGGTGTAATGGCCATGAATACAACAACACCAAGTAAGGTTCACAACAAGATGAGCACTCAAGAGATGGCCGCATATATGTTGGAGTCGGGAGTGCATTACACTGCTGCAAGTTTATCAAAAGAGTTGGGTATACGTGGACTTAAAAAGGGGCAGCGTTTGTGGTCCCAGATTCTATCGGGCTGCTGGTCTTAGTGACAATGTAACGTAAATAAATAGAGAACGTTATGATGGGGATTATTCGCAGTTCAATGTATTTGGTTGTTTTACTTGCTTCGTTTTCATCACTGGGAAATGAAATGTGGCGTGGGTTGGTAGTTAAGGAAGAGCATCGATGTTCACCATACGATAAGAAAAGCCAATACCCATATCCCGCTTCAGTAGAGTCAGCGATAGTCGATAGTATGGGAGGTCAGATTTATGGCCCTTATACTGGCACCTACTACCAATCAACTTCAGAGACAGACATCGAACACATCATTGCAGCCAGTGAAGGGCATGACAGTGGACTCTGTGCGGCAAGCCCTGAAACAAGAAAAGCATTTGCAACAGATCTATTGAACTTGACCCTAGCATCCCCAGCTGTGAACCGTTGTAGTTCTACTGGAAAATGTGGCTTGGACGCTGGCGAGTGGTTGCCGCCAAGAAACCAATGTTGGTTCGCGTTGCGTGTCATTGAGATAAAAACTAAGTATGGCCTTAGTGTAAATCCAGTCGAAGCGAACACGTTGGAGAGTGTTATCAATAATTGCCCGTCTTTTGAAATGGTGTTCTATGCACCTGCTGGAAGCGCTCCAACTAAATACGTCACCCAATCTACGGGGCATGCGTTGTCCTTGTATGATGACAACAACAACGGACGTATCACTTGTGCCGAAGCTCGAAATCATGGGATTGCACCAGTAACGGCTCATGACCCGGCATACGCATTCATGTCTGACCGAGACGGGGATGGTGTTGTGTGCGAGTAAACGATTTATTGCTGGCGAGACTGAAGTTTTGCCAGCGTTCTCTTTGATAACTTCCGACCCACAAAAACAAACAACCCCAAACAGACTAGACCTACGCCAGCACCATAGTCATTGAAAATGTGGACTAAAGCTAACCAAGCGAAAAATAGTACAACAACTAATATTGCAAACCTTACTAATGGCATAGTGACCTCTTAACTTTCCCTTTGATTTAAACAACTTAACATCGTTTAGGTGAAACCTAAATATGCACAATATCATATTATGTTATTGTATATAGGCTCTTGTTCATAATGTCGCCCTCTCAACCTCTGTCTCACCTTAAATTCTATAGCGCTAGTTACCTACTGAGACATTCTCTTGCCTTTTATCTAGATTCGGGGCTAGAATTGTACTGTATAAATAACCAGTATAAATTATGAATATATTAACTTATCCAGTGAGTGCAGGCGTGGTGGGTTTTGAGTCCCCAGCTGCAGAATATAAACAACTGGAATTGAGCCTTGATGAATTGCTGGTGGAACACCCGTCATCAACTTTTTTAGCGCTGGCACAGGGAGATAGCATGCAAGGAGTTGGGATTTTTTCAGGTGATGTATTGATTGTAGATCGAGCCCTTACTGCGAAAGACCACGATATTATCATTGCCAATCTAAACGGTGAACTGGTTTGTAAAATTCTAGATATCAAAGGACGTCGCTTGCTGAGTGCGAATGAATCAATGAAGCCGGTAAGAATTGATGAACAAGACTCCTTCGCAATAGAAGGGGTATTAGCGAGTTCCATCAGACTCCACCGTGTATCAACTATGTTTTAGGGTTAAGCATGTATTCATTAATAGATGGCAATTCATTCTACAATTCGTGTCATCAAGTCTTCAGACCTGATTTACGTGGAAAGCCGGTTATCACCGTCAGTAACAATGATGGTTGTGCCGTTGCGGTAAACAATCAAGCGAAGGCGTTGAACATTCCAAAGTTCGAACCTTACTTTAAAATCAAGGCATTATGTGAGCAACATGGCGTTACAGTCTTCTCATCTAACTATGAACTGTACTCCAGTTTGAGCTTGCGGATGATGCAAGTGATTGCACGTTTTGGACCTGAACAACTGATCTATTCAATCGATGAAAGCTTCCTAAATCTGGACAAGTGCATAAACATTCCTTGTTTACGAGAGCATGGGGCCGCAATTCGAAAAGCAATATGGAAAGAGTGTCGGATCCCGGTCTGTGTGGGAACCGGCCCGACGCTCACCCTCTCAAAATTAGCCAACCACGCAGCGAAAAAACTCCCTGGTTATCAGGGGGTATGTGTTTTAGATTCAGTGAAAGAAACCCAACGGGTTCTCCAGGCTATTGATGTGGGTTCAGTTTGGGGGATTGGTCGCAAGCGAACGAAAGCATTGCAATTTATGGGGATCACTACCGCAGCGCAACTAGCAAATTTTTCACCTTCAAAAGCGAGAAAAGAATTCGATGTCGGTGTTGAGCGAACGATACGGGAGCTCAATGGTGAAAAGTGTATTCCATTCGACATAGCAAGAGCAGACAAACAACAAGTTTTTTCTACCCGCAGTCTGGGTAAGCGCATAACGGAATTCGATGAGCTTAGACAAGCTATCAGTCTGCATGTGGGCATTGCCTCGCGAAAGATCCGTGCTCAACAGTCACTTTGTAAAGTGTTGGTTTGCTTTGCAGGAAATTCACCTTTTGACGAAAAGCCGGTTAGTTTCAAAGCGATTCACAAATTTGAGTACGCGACAGCTGATGTGGATACCTTAACCAGTGCGGCCTGTGCTCTGGCCAAAACACTCTACAAAGAAGGTGTTCAGTACTACAAAGTCGGTGTTGGGCTGATTGACCTCGTTGACGGAAGACATGAGCAAGCTGACCTATTTAACCCACAACCCAATAATGCAAAGTTAATGGCTTCGTTTGATCAGATAAACGCAAAGTATGGAATGGACACTATCTTTCTGGCTGCGCAAGGAACACCTACAAGACAGTCTTGGGGTATGCGCCGCGAAATGCTGTCTCCGCAATACACCACTAAATGGAGCGACTTACCTAGAATCGCCTGCTAATTTCTACCCACCGCGTTTGTGATACGCAATCTATTCTCCAATTCAAGCTCTTTATTTGAACATGCCTGTATCGGGTTGTTGGATACTGAACTCAGTAGTACTTAACAAAGTAGAGAGCAAGAATGGCAGACACGCTAAAAGACCCGTTTATAAGGCAACGACTCCCCTCGAATTCTAAACCAGCATTCGATGACTGGATTGCGCACGTTCCTGTGGGTAATCAGCTGCCGCGAGGCAAGTATTTCCAATCTAAGGTCACAGTACCTAAGCACCAGTCAGACGAAACAGAATTGCAGTTCAAACCTTCCCGTTAAAGGCAAAGATATGACTTCAATAAAAATCGTTTCTACAGCTCAACGGCTTTACCAATGTCGTGAACAACAAATATTTCTTTCAGGAGAGCAGGGGTTCATTGAAAAATATGAGAAATGGTCCCCTGTCATACGATTAACGATGGCCAAATTCAATTGTAACGAGTTACATGCCCTGGTCAGAATCTTAGAGATCACTGAGAAGCGACATGACTCAGGCATGTTTACTCATTTGTTGTCGGCAGTAGCTTGCGAGATGTGCGAACCGACTATCACCGTTAACACAAACCACACGACTGAATTCAAAGCCGGAGTCATGGCAAGTAGAAAAGGGGAGAAGTTTAACCCTGATTGCCATATCGAGTGGCAAGAAGGCTATATCCGTGAGCAGTTAAGGAGAGTCGCCAATAATGCGCAAACTCAAGTACGATCTCACTGACTACATGGGACCTGTTGATAAAGCGTTGCTCAGGTTAAGCATCCTAACCATTGGGTCGCATGTAATGATAGTTACTGGCTTTAACGGGCAACTTTTCGGCCTCGTTGAAACCTTACTCACCTTGGGTTTCGTTGCGGCAGTGGCGACAATTGCCTACAAACAAAAACGTAAAGATCGAGAAGAGCACCTTTGAGTTCTTCAGTCTGCTCTAGCGTCGTCTAAATATTGAAACTCGATACGAAGCTAAATTGGGAGTCTTGGGATGTATAACAAACTCACAGTTAATCTTAGGAAGATAATATGAAGACAGTGACAGAATTGCACACAATGAATGTCGCTCTATATTGCCCTCACTGCGGAGAAGTACAAGATGGTTTTTGTGGCAATCCTGCGGGTGGTGAATTTGAATGCGACGATTGCCATAGGCCATACAAAGTCCACTCTGAAGCCGATATCGAACATAGATAATAATATAAGCATGTGTCTTAAAAATCAGTTAGGAACCTGTTACTCATCACTATAGAAACGCACATATTAACTGACGGGGCTCGTATGAAAGTACACGAAAATACGACGAATTTACCCTCACGGTGGGTGAATGCAATGTTTATATTCATAACATTAATAGCGATGGTGGCAGGCTACCTATCTGAGCTAAGCAATATCTATGGAACATTTGTAGTGCTGCCCTTTGCAACATTAACAACTTGGTCGAGCTACGCCAACGTTACCTTTTCAACACATACCAAATTGTGGTGCTACCTTTTTGGAATTATGACTTTCTGGTCGTTTATAGTAGTCAGCATTAACTTCTTCTTAGCGGTAACCAGTACCTCGGTGTAATTTAATACCCACCAATGGACATCGATTGTCAGATCAATGGAGAAAGCAAGATGCTTAAAAAAAGAACGATAAATGATGCGATGTCAATAGTATGTATTTTCTTATTTCTGGAGATACATTACCTGCATTTCATGACTGACCAACCAGAGCTGTATGACAACCTAAAAAGCTTAGTAGCTATGGTTCTGGTCATTCCGCTCATTAGTATTGCTTGTCGTATCGATCTCCTAGCCAACAAAAAGGTACTCGCCAATCCAGCTGTGATTCATCTAACAACACAACAATGCGAGTTAATGTGGCAAGGAGAAGAGTTAAGTAAAATTTCAACGATACCAGTAAAGCAACTACTCTTAGATAATCCTGATAGTTTCGCGGAGCTGGTGGGTTCGATGCTACGGGAAGCAAAGCAACCTGGGCTTACATTGAAGCCTTTGTTAATCGTTCACTCAATGCTTGAACTGACGAAGTTAGAGGAAGAGGAACTTAAACGTTTGCTTATGGGCATTGGTGCAGCGAAAGTCGTAGTAGTTGATGAGCCTGAGCAAATAGAGGCTGCCAGAAAAGCGACAATATTCCCTGACTTATTTGGCGATGCATAACGTAATCCAGTATGTAACAATCGAACGTAACTAAAAGGAACGACGGTTATAAGCTCACCTTCGTAATATAAATATGGGTACAAAACGAACTGATAAACACAAAGATTTACCGCCTTATCTTTATCGATATCAACACAAAGATGGCAAGGTACGTTACCGCCTAAAGCTTGCGTCAGGGAAATTCTACTCTTTCCCTGTAGGCACGAAGAAACTTCACGCGATCATTGAAGCGGTTAACTACAATATCAAGTACCGGTCTATGGAACAGCTCATAGAGAAAGCACACCAAGCTTCATTACCGGCTCTCGATAGCGTCCCAGATAAGCCACGACACACTTCTTTAAACGACTTCAATATTCCTTTAGAAAAAGCACTGAAGAAAATCTTTCCGCTAATCAAACGAGAAGAGCTTTCAAAAGGTACGATGGAGAAGTACCAATTACTAATGAAGAAGCTCTGTGCTGATTTAGGAACGACACTTACCCATGAATTAGACTTGCAAATGATGAATGTCTTCTTAAATACTCATTACGCTAAATTTTCAGCTCAGTGCTACAACAACAACCTCAGTTTGATCAATAAAGCGTTCAGTTATTTAGCAGATCAATCGTATATACCTGATAACTTCATGCGCAATAAAAAACGTCTTCGGGTCACTAAAAAAGAACAGGTTAAAAAGCGTCAAAGACTAACACTAGAAGAGTTTGAATTGATTTATCAAAGCGCACCACTCTTTCTTAAGGTGGCAATGGCATTGACGTTGGAGACGACGCATGCGATCAATGAAATATGTCGTATCAAATACAACCTACGTTCACCAAGAGATAACCGTTGCGGAATTGTCTGGAATGAGGATAAGCAACCTGTAATGGTTGATGGCGTAAAAATTTATGGTTACTTGTATATACATAGGCAAAAAGTCTCAAATTCAGAGGCATCCAGAGTAAAAATCCCTGTCACACAGTCTATCTTTGACATTGTGCAGATGAGTTATACAGACCGTATACGCTGCCCTTATATCGTCCACATGAAACCAATACAAAGACAAAGAGGCGTTGCTAAAGATTGTGACCATATCTACCAAGTCCAAAGTCATTACCTAAGCAAGCAGTTCAGCAAGATACGTGACAAAGTTGGTGTCAAATCGCACTTACCAAGTAACCAAAGACCGACGTACCATGAGATTCGTTCCTTAGCGGCACGAATGATTGAAAAGAAAGGCTTAAGTGCCACAAAGAGGATGGCTCATAGCAATTCAAAAACAACGGAGATTTATACGAAACCTGATCAAGCCGTATGGAATGAGTGTGAGCCAGTTTCTGTATACCCGAACGACAACTAAAGAGATATAGCCAGCTTTTTCAGTAGTTTCAATTTGAGGCATAAAATGCAAATGCCCCAAGCTAAAATCAATATAGAGAAATTCAACCGACTCGGCGGATAATGAAACCCCGCAGCTGTCAGCTGCGGGGTTTCAAAAGACTGGTTATTTTCGTCCTCTAGATGCGCGTTTCTGTGCCATTGCACCATCTTTTGCCAATATTCCGCGACCGTACCTCATCACCATAGCCGGTGTGGACCAACGTCCAGCTTGCTGTACTTGCAAGATGGTGTATCCATCGGTCAATAAATCCTGACACGCGCCAACTCTTGCACTGTGGCCAGTAAAAGTGGCAATACCAACCTTGCCCAAATTAAGCGCTTCCCATGCTTTATTGAAGATCTGCTCGATAGTCCATGACGTCATTTTCTTATGTTTTTTGCCGCTTTCAGGGTGGGCTGGGTCGATTAACTTTGGTCTATATGGCGTGTTGTGTCGGCTCACACCGACGAACAAGAAAGCTTGTTCATCTGTGTCATCAAGCCCTGCTAATTCTACGTATTCATGAATAATATCAACAGCTTCTGGACTAAACACCACTGTATCTGGTTCGCCACTATGATTAGATTTCGTGATAGGGATAGTCAGCAAAGCCGTTCCGTCACCTGGGTACTCTAAGTGACCAAAACGGATGTTTGCGATTTCCGACGCACGAAGTAGGGTTTCATAAGCAACAGTCAGCAAAGCCAGATCACGACGATACCGTAGGCTAGGGGAATGACGCCACAATTCGGTTATCTTATCTAAGTGTTTCTCTCGAAACGCTGAAGCCTGTACAATTCGTTCACCCGCCTCAACTTTTCTTCGAAAGATACCGGCCATCTTGTCACGCACGATTTCATCAAGAAATGGATCCGGACAACCCGAGATACGATGAATTTTTGAGATGGCCCACGCATAAGATCGATTTGAGTTACGGTGTAAGTCGTCGACCTTATCTTCAAAGAATAATTCGATGGTTTCTGCGGCTGCTGGCAATGGGTGATGTTCATGCTCGTGACACCATTTCTCAAATCGTGACCAGTTGCTATAGAGTTGAGAAAGTGAGTTCTTAGCATAACGCTCTTCACGTTTATCGAACTCTCGCAAAAGATGGTTAATAGCATCTTGAATTTTTTGGTACTGTTCGTTCGATGTACCGTGCTTTCGTGCGAGCATGATCGCCTGGTGAACATGTTCTGGCCTTAAACGGGAAAAGTCCGTATGAAGTGAGATTTCAGTGCCGACCATATCATTTCCAACTTATGCTTTCGTAGTTCGTTACAGTCTAACCAATTCCATGCATTTTTTCTAGATCACATATAATTGTAATTATCTGAGATCTAGAAAATGTGCAATTTATGGCTTTAAATCTACGCGTGATTATCCTGACATTCAATTTATCTGAGTTAATTACAGTGTCACTTTTATTGGAGGGTAGGGGGGCTAAAATTCTAACAACAACGCATCCAGTAAATGAACGGTACATTTTTACCGTGCTTCGCTTCAAACGACAATTATCGAACATCGAACAGGTGTTCGTTCGTTCTGGACGTTCGACCAATGTTCGATTAAAATGAATGACATCGAAATCTGAACTTGAGTACCATCTAATGAGCGACATCAGCACACAGAAAGACCTTACCGCAGATCAACTACAACGACGCCAACGTGTTTTTGAAATTTGTGATTCGCTCTTCGTTAAAGGCGAGAAAACCAGTGTTCGCAATGTCTTATCAATGATGCCGGACGTTAAATCTACCTCCACGATTAACGTGGATGTCCGTGAATGGAACACTCAAGCTAAGAACAAACGAATGGACCTCTTCAGAGAACGAGGCTTTAGCGATGAATTTGTTGAATTGTTTTCAACTGAAATCACTCGATTAAGCGCCGCTAAAGATGCAGAGCACAATGCCGAAGTTCTCATGTATAAAGATGAAGCAGATCTGGCCAATGAACTCCTTTTGAAGACGGAGGGTGAGCTGGAGTTAGCCGGTGTTAAGCTTGAAGAATCAAACACTACAATTTCATTGAAAGACAAAGAGATAACCAAGCTTACAACCGAACTTGCGCAAAGCGAAAAGAACTGTGAAGGTATTGAACAACGGCTGACGGATGAGATTGGTGGCTTGCAGGACAAGTTGAATAATCAAAAAATCGATCTTGATAAGGCTCAAAGCCAAGTGGCCAAGACTGAGGTCAAACTCGAAAACCAAGAGACACTAATAGGCAACTTAGAAACTCAGCTCAATGAATGTCGAAACAAGATATCCGAACTAAGTGACACTGTGACTCAGAAATCCGGAGAAATCATCAGGTTCGAAACTCAGGCTCAGGGCGATATTCAACTGATCAAAGAATTACGTGAGAGTCGAAACAAATTCAGCACTGACCTAGCAGAAGTTGAAGCGGAATACATTACAACAAAATCTGAAAACGCACGCCTAGCCAGCGAGTTAGAGCAAGCAACGATAAGGTTTGGTACTGCATCAGAACGACTAACCTCTCTATCAGATCAGTTTACTGAGCTACGTATGTCTAACAGTCAAAACATTAGTACCATCGAAAGACAAGGTGCCTTCAGTAGCCGCCTAGAGGATGATGTTAAGCGTCTTACTCAGCAAAACGAAAGTCAAAAAGAAGAACTAGCGAATAACCAGACCATCATCAAAGAACTTGAGGCCAAAAACCTTCAATTGGGTAACAATTAGGTCCTATTCATTCGACACTCATTTTTCTATTAGATGGTGTACAACCATATGTGTACTCATCTAACTGGAGAGAATTATGAGAGCGACAGCAAGCTTGTGTGATGTGTTCCAGGACACTAAATTTTCGGCAATCAAAGACAAGCTCCAAGACATTGCAGAAATCAATCAGAAGTTTCATGAGCAATTTCCCCACTATGGCCATCAACTGCGTGTTGCGAACGTCAACGGGGGCAGCATAGCTATTGAAGCCCCAAACAGTATGGTACTGACGCGTTTAAAGTTCGATAAGCAACAAATTCTTGCTTGGGCTGAGAAGATTGATTCAACAATCACTAACTTGAAACTGTCCGTTAACCCTACTCTTTATAAGTAGTGAGGATCAGAGATTCATGACGAAGGATCAGTTAAGCGGCGAAAATCGATTGTCTATTTGACAACAATGCAGCTCGTCCCACCTAAGATGAGTTTGTGGCAATATAATGCGCCATGACAACGTATTGACGAATCCACATGAAAATGTGGCAGAGTGAAAGTCGCCTAACAGCGACTTTTTCATTTCTACAGTAAGTTGCTCTACTCTATTGAGTCGTTCAAAAGATTCTATACATCCGATGCTTGAACCCTGCAGACTTTAAACCATTCACTCAAATCAACTTTGTGTATTTATCCACCAGCAACTAACAAATTTTGTGGATATCTAACTACCCTATAGAGCTCAGAGGCTTAAAACCGATATTTGTACAATCTATGTATGAATTTAAGGGCCTTATTTGCACACTTATCATTAATATTAGAGTTCAATTGATTGGGACATGAAATGAACCTAATCGAGATAAGTAGCTATGACTAACTCAATACAAAATGAATATGCGAAGGAAAGGAACGTACTTGCGATATCTCTGTGTATGCCTTTACTAGCTGCCGCTTGTCTAGCTGGGCTCTTGATTGGAAAAGGTAAAGTAGAGCTTTCTATCTTTCAAGAAGTAAGCGTCATTATGGCGTGCAGTGGGTTTATCATTGGGATCATCTTTGGCAATCGACTCGTTCTAACTCAAATGCAAAAAGTAATCACGATTCGCGAGAGAAATAACCAAGTACTGCGTATTAACACTGCTTTAGATAATGGTGACATCAAACCGTATTTTCAAAGTAGAGTTTCACAAACAAGTGGAAAGATAACGGGCTGTGAAGCACTGGCACGTTGGGAATGCCAAGGTTGTGTTATCCCACCTGCAGAATTCATCCCCTTCTCGATCAAAGAAGGCTTGATTTCAGAAATAGACACCGAAATCGCTGTACAAGCCATCGAACAATTAAAGGTTTGGCTGATAACAAATAAAATCACTGACGATTTCACTTTATCGTTTAATGTTGCCGCCGACACTCTACAGTGTACTGATTCAATCAAAAAAATTGCCAATGCTTTGAGTACAGTGGTCAATGAAAGGATATCAATAGAAATAGAGATTACAGAACAAACAAAAATTGAAACCAATGACATGATGCTCAGAAATATCGAGCTCCTGAAACAGTCGGGAGCCGATTTAGCTCTGGATGACTTTACTGCAGGTCACAATAGTATGACTATGTTGACGACCATCAAGTTCGACACAATCAAGTTCGACAGAAGCCTCATTACCTTTAAAGTCAATGATACAAGATCGCAGGAGATAAGCATTAAAGTGCTAGAAAACTTTGTCATCCTGTCTAAGCAGCTGGGGTTGAACACCACTCTAGAAGGGATAGAGACACCAGAAGCACTACAACTATACCAATCTTCAGGTATAGATAGTTTTCAGGGCTTTTTATTTTCAAAGCCCTTGTCTTCCAATGACTTCGAACAACATTATACTAATTTCAACCATTGACACACGATGCCTAATGGAAGTTCCAAAGGTGGATTGGTCAATGTCAGTGGTCGTTTTGTATTGGCTCATGGTGACGCAAGATTAACGCTATCCGCTAATGAAGTAGAACAAATGACTAACTTGATTACCAACGCGTCTTGGTACGGCTAACGTAGAGGGAAAATGATGATAAAACGTATCGAATTTAATGTTTTAGGATGTGGTATGAACACGAGAACGTCAGCTAACGAACTTCTTGTGGATGTCGCACATGAGCGATTGAATAACTGGTTAGTTGAACAAGCAGTTTCTATTGTCAGTATTGAATCTATTTATGAGACTAAAATTGACACTGGCGACAGTAGATTTATTTGCCTACGACTTTGGTATGCTGACTAAACTGTAACCCACCACTAAGGCAAGAAAAGGAAAAAGTAACTGATGACCGAACTGGTGGGTGCTTTCAAAAACGTTTAGTTAACTGGCTCACTATCTTGAAGATCAGCCTTCACCGCCCCATCGACCAAGAGTACAGACACCGAATAAATAGACTGTTCAATGTTGCCATCTTCATTCATCCGTTCATAACCACCGATAGTCTTGTCCCCGTGCTGTTCTACCAATTGGCTCAGGGATTGTTGGTTCAAACTGCCCTCGCCTTCTTGCACTGATTCAGACGCGACAACTGACACAGAGACAGTGAAAGACATTGAGGCTACCAAAAAAAAAGCAAATTTCGAATTCATACATTTAATCTCTAATGGTCAAACATACTTGCTATATACAACAATTTACGAAAAGTTTAGTTCTTGCTATAGCAATTAGACACATGGCCAGTATGAAATATCTGAATTAAAGCGTTATCGCTCTTGGCTGTCCATATTGTATACCCAAATGAACTGGGCCTAGCTTCTAAAGACCAATCGCTTTGGATCTCATATACGAACCTTGGTGTTTTTATGAAGGTGAGTAGCGAATGGCGATAGTAAGTTTCAACCGTGTCCTCTTTGATTTCTACAAATTCAGTCCAAGACAGGCAGACGGCAAGTAGGCAAAGAGATATCACTTCTTGCACCGGTGGGTGGTAACTATGGGATGAGCTGACCAGTGAGGTGTAAAACATAAACCCAATAAGGACAATGACCCAGCCTCTTACGAAATTTAAAACAGGCACCGTCGCTTGATATTTTGCATTAAAAATAGTCATTGAATTAACTCCGCAATACGTTGATAAGAACCTGGAACCTTACGACTAAACCAATCGTAACGATGTACTTTTTGATCTCGGCTAAATACGTAATCTTGGCTTTTGGTTTTGGTCCACACTGCAACCACCGATTTCGATTTGAATTCATCACTCAGAAACTCAATCGCTCTCGGGGTCATAAAATTTGGATTGATAAAATATGCAGATAGGCCCTTAGACCAACACATATCTATAAACAGTGGATCATCTGAGACAAACACTCGCTTGGTTTTGTTAGTGCCTTTTGTGTAAGACCGGATGAATGGTGATCTCGCGGAGCTGTATCCATTGAGTTTAATGAACACTAAGCGACCTTTGTTAACGAACAATAAGATGGGTTCGCCTTGAAACTCAGTGATGGCATCAATAACGGCATTGGGAACCCAACCGTTAACAGCGTTCACATATTCGATAAATTGTTCAGCGTCTGGAATACAGGATAGATGGTCAGGCACATTGCGTTCATCCACTGAAAGCCCCCACTCTTCCACTTCTTTTGGCAAGACTCTCATTCTCGCGATGTCCATAACGATATCCGTGAATTTGATATCTTCAGGTGTGAGTTCACGGTAAATGTCAGCAGGTATATTCAAACCGGCTAGGCGACATAATTCTATAATGGCGCGATGTGGTGTTACTGAGTGGTCGTTTGAATAGGCGTCGATAATCGAAGTAGGTCCACAAGACTCACAGTTGAAACTGCCAGTGCCTAAAAAGTGGGTCCCCTTGTTTCCACAGGAAGGGCATAACAACTCGACCATTTCACCAGCACCTAATCTGGGGACCAGGTGACCAAAGGCTTGATCGATTGTTTCTTGGGTCATCTTTGGGAATAGATGCTCTTTCAAATATCCATTAACTAGATCGGAATCCATACGCATCTCCGTTTCATTCATTTACACCGAAGGTAGTAAAGAAAGAATGGAGCAATAACGCGATAAAATGGTTAAATAATGAAAGATATTTGGATGTTTATTAGGTGTGAAGGAGTAAAGAGGTGTCGAGGTAATGAAGATTGAGACTGGATAATTAAGTTTCCATTTTAACCTTTAGAGTAAAACTGTTGAATGTAGATCGCTTCAAACAGCATAATATTTTCCCTACTTGTTCGGTTTGTTTATGCGGTTATAAATCAATGCACCATTAAATAACGCGACACCTATCGCTACAACCGTCATCAACATCAGAGGCAATTGAGTTGTTCGAGTAGCTTCGTAATCTGTTAGTAGAACCCAGACCAAGAACGCGAACGCAATAACTACCGAAATTACTATTTTTGTCATTAACGCATTTTCCCCCATTAGCTGATTACTGGTAAAAGGCTAGTTTTTTTAAACCTTTCCATTTCCGATACTGGCACATGAAAATCTATCTCCGGAGGGTTATTTTTAGCACCGTTCATTTTGAACTGTACTAAGTGGTATAACGCTCGGTCATCAGCAGGTAAAACATGAAACTCACCTGTAGATGGTAGTTCGATGCTACAGCAAGCCACACCATCAAAAATCAAGATCATCGGAGTTTCAGGGCTGTTCGGGACAAGGGCTATTTTGAACCCTGTAAAGTCATGTGTGTCCATTTAATACCCCTAAGCTACAAAATCCTGTTTAAATTTTCTGGTCTACCAGATCTATCCCAAGGAACGTATAACCATCGTGAATGTTCGATTTGGTCTAATATCAATAGCCCTCAAAGAAGCACATTGAAGGGAATGCAACGCGCAGCAGTCATTAATCATCGTCACCTTCAAAGGCTTTGTCTCGATCCATCTCATTTGAAAGCCAATGAACATATGGAAGACCTCCAAACAGTTTGTCTTCTTCTCTTTCAGGGGATGAATGACGATGAGATACGCCACGTCTCCTTACTCCAGAATTTTTGCGTCGGTTGTTCTGCATTCTATTGCAAAAATCATCGTGGCTTTGTTGCTCAGTTCTTCGTGACATATTGTAATCTCCTGTTGTTGCATATTTTAGTTATACAACAAAAAAGCTACTAATGAATATGTTCCGTACCCAAATTGGGGGGAATGTATTTAGAAGTGTTGTATTGCTCGGTCTAGACAGTCGCCGGTATCCGCATTACAACCGATGATCACATTCTCACGGTATCGCGTTGAATCGTTGCCAAAGGCTGGCAACATTGCGCCCTGTGACACCCTACGAGGCTTTTTCTGGTGGGTAGCATCAAGTAAGCCATTGATATCCATATACGCTTGCCATTGCTTAGGCGACATCTGAGCGTATTGTTCCGGTTCTATGCCAATAGTGAGACGACTGGCCGCTGACCTACTAGCCGACATCGCAAAGTGTTCTATTTCTTTATCCGCCAATTCAACTGAATATTGGTATTCGAATTTGTCCCAAATACAGTAAGAGTAACTATCCACTTTTGTTTCTTTTGGTACAGGTTCACCCTTGAAGCTACCAACTCGTACAAATCTACTTTGTGAATAAAGCGGAAGCGTAAGTTTCGTGTCACTTTCATATAAAGCCTGTAGAACCGGTGAATGAAATTCAAAGGAGTTCGGTTCAATACAAAGCTGTCGCACTTTTAGCTGGTGGCCATCATCAAAGTGATTTCCTAGACTGATGCGAGAAGAAACATTTCCTTGATGCACCACTCGGTGGTACATGTCCATTGCATAACCGTTACTATCTATAATTGCAGCTAAACGAGAATCAAAGTCATGATTGCCATATGAGCTACCTCGTGAACGTAATGTAACCTTCACTCTGTTACTAGAAATGCGCTCGATACCTTCAACTTGAGTAAAGATAATGAAATCCGAATAATGCCGTGCAATTTCAGTCACAATTCGCATTGACTTAATATCACGTTCCACCAACTTGCTCTCATGAAGCTGCAGCTTTAGCGAATTAATCAAATCAGACTGTTCACCACGTTTACTCAAACTCTCGATCTGAGAAGACAACATCGTAATGCGCTTTCGAAGAGGATGACCAGGCTCCCTATGATATTGCTCCAGACTTCTTCTTAAAACTTCATCATTCTTTATCATTTCAAGCTGAGACTGGAACTCTCTTCTGTCTATATCCACATTGACTGTCAGTGATACACATTTAAAATCAGCACCAGTGCAGTTATTCACTGATTGACTAACTACATCCACATCGGCTACTAGAGGTAGTAGAACCTTCAATGTCTCTAGATAAGTTCCGTTATAACTTTGACTCGTCTTTACATAACCACGTAGATCCGCTTTAGAGACAGCTAAAAACGCAGCTTCATCTTTCAATTGCTGAAACAGAGCCTGCGTTACTTGCTCGCTCGGAACTACGCGCTCTACAGTTGCGTCGAATGGCTTTGCAGTCACTAGGCTAGACATTAGAAACAACAAAATAAACATACGTCCCATACATCACTCCTCCACTGTTAACGAACTCAAAGCAGTACCATACCCTGCGGTCTGTAAGCCCACGTATGGAACAACAAGAGGGTACGTTGGTTGATAGCGCTCAATTCTGAATGGGTATCTCATTCCGGCTGCGACTTTAGAGAAGGCAACATGGGGTTCGCCATTAAGCATCAACATGAATTGTTTAGGGGTTATAACCTGTGAAGAACACACCGCATCAATGCATCCTTGTCGGATCGTATTAATCTCATCTGTATAACGTGACTCTATCCATGCTTTATCAAAGTTGGAATCAACGAGAAGCCAATCATCAATATTCGTTTCATCCCCATGGAAATCCGTGGCTACCTCCCGGATACGAACAGTACTAAACACCGTCACATGGGACCCCAATAAAGTTGCCTGTTTTGTATCTTTAGGAAACACCAATTCTCCATTAAGCAATTCACAATAGGTTGGTATCCCTGAACGCTTGAATACTGAATCAGATTCGGAACCTTTTTCGTAATAGTACCCACGACCTATATGGACTATCTTTCCTGACACGTTGATTGCTACTTCTGGCTCTCGGTGAAACAACTGAGCTGTTGTCAGCGATTGATGTGATAAGTAATCATCTGCCGATGCGAATAACATGCAATGGTACTTAGCCCTAAATTCGACCTGCTCTATGGACAGCTCTGGGACACTCATCTTCATAGTCACATACCGAGTATCAGAGATTAAAGATGGAACGGCTTTTACCAGATCATTCATCTTCTCAGAACCAGGTAGGACAAACGAATAGGCAATGTACTGAGACGTTGATGGCTCACCTATTGAGTCAAACACAGGCACCTTATTCAGCTTAACTTCTTGTGGAACGAACCCCGTATCCTTAAATATCGTAGATACCTTGATACGTTTAACAAGCTCCTTTTGTTCCTTTGCTCTGAGCCTTAACCACTGAGAATAGATTCCGTCTTCTGCGCGGAACTCAATTGGTAACCGAGAGTGGCGTGACTCTATCAATGTAAATTGGTTTAGCTGCGCACTTAGTACATCTTTGGGCTTTGACTCAAGTTGCGACATGCCACTAGCACTGTTATGAAGGCTTTGAGTGATAGCCTTAGCAATTTGTTTATCGACTATCAATTTAATGGTTGTTTCTAAGCAAATGCCAACATCGCATTCAACTTTATCCTGAGCTAAGACAATAAGTTTCTGAATGGATGGCTGGTAGGAATACACAAGTCCATATTTGTCTCCCTTGGAAATGGTTTGCTCAACTCGTTCCAATGCATCAACTTTAGCGGCTTCCACACCTAAAGCTTCTAAGCCAACCGTAGTTTGCGCATCCATGATTAATAAACTTCTCCCTGAAACCTCATATGCTTCAGAAACGAACGACATGATCATCAATGCGATTGTGGAATATATCTTCATTCGGAAACCTAAAAAAAACCCTATTGGAGTTTGTATACACCAATAGGGTTTAGTTATTAGAAATATCGATTAAACGTCATCAATATGGGCATTATGTTAGTTTTGTGTCTTGATCATAATTCACGTCACCATCGATTTCTCCTACTGAACCTCCCAAGCCAACTACAGTATCAAGCTTGTCGCCATTGATAATTTCATCGGCGTCCATTTCAAGATTTGTCTTGTCGCCAGTAGTTAAAGCTGTCGCAATATCCAACTTATTAGAGTTGTCTCCTAAGTTTGCGTCAGACGTACTTGGGTCCATATGTCCATCGTTTGGAGCGTCAAATCCTGTTGATGCTAGTTGAGTACCACTTTCTCGCATCATAGAGTCATGTTCTGCACCATCGTTAGGTGCTACCGATGTGTCAAACTGGTTAGGAGTATCCATCGCTACTTGCGTACCCGATAGCTCAGTGCTTTGCTGCTCTTCGGCTCCAGATACTGGCGCTTCAAAGCTCGTTGACGCCAAGTGTTGTTCACCCTCGCCCATAGTTGAGTTCATTTCTCCACCACCATTTGGTGCTACCGATGTATCAAACTGGTTAGGAGTATCCATCGCTACTTGCGTACCCGATAGCTCAGTGCTTTG
>NZ_JBFSUL010000005.1:25790-38102 GCF_041467395.1 Vibrio sp. 10N.247.310.98
GCTGCTCTTCGGCTCCAGATACTGGCGCTTCAAAGCTCGTTGACGCTAAATGTGCATCGCTTTCTTTAGAGATGAACTCATTGTCTGCACCTGTAAGCGCCGATCCCATGTCATTATCTGAGCTCGCAGTAAGGTCACTATTCGACTGACTAGAGCCAGTAGAAGCCAACATTTCATTACGGGCGCTCGGCAATTCCTTTGTCCCGTTAGCTATCTGAATAGCTTCATCTGAGTTAATTTCTCCACTTTGAACCGCATTGAACACTTCAATGCCTTCATCAGCAGTAAGTTGGCCACTAGCAATAGCCTCCATCACAATCTCTTTATCTCCATCAGCCATACCACTGAACTGTGAAGACTCCAATAATGCTAGGTCCATTGAACCGCTTCCGGTAACAGAAGGCGAACTTGAATCAGTGTCGTTGAGTGATGCTAGTTTGGTTTGATTCCCCATTTTGTAATCATTTTGAGAGTCCTCACTAGTTCCCGTGCCTTGATTACCGTTATTGGAGTCAGTGGATGCATTCACCAATTGGGTCTGATTTGTTCCCGTCTCCTTCTCTGAAGTATTAGGGCGTTGTGTATTTGCAACAGCATCAGTTGCCTTTTGAGTAGGAGCACTCGCCAGTTGTGTTGCTGACTCTACATTGCCCGACTTTGCTACTGAACTTTCAGTACGTGAGTTAGCTGGTACTGTCTCAGCCACTTTCTGCGGTGATGCGCTTGCCACTTGTGAACTTTCAGGGCGTGAGTTCGTAGATACAGTGTCAGAGGTCTTCGACGTCTCTACCGTTTCGGCTGATTTATTATCAGGAGCTACCTCTTGATTGCTTTGCACTTGGGTATGCTGATTATTACTGTCCTCTGGCTGTAATGGGCTACTAGGTAATGCGCTAACAACCATTGAAGCTAGTTTGGAGAAACCTGTTTGATCATTGCCTTGGGTTTGTTGTGTCGTTGTTTCCTTTGAATTATTTGCCTCTGTTGGTTGCGCATCAGGTTGGGTATTTTCTGTTGAAGCAAGCATCTCCTCTTTCTCTTGCAACGACGTAATTGCCTGATTAGCGGTCATTTCACCTGAACTTACAGCATTGAACAGTTGAGCTCCTTCTTTTACAGAAATCGTATTACTGTCAATGGAGTCAAAGATTTGTGATTTCTGTTCGTCACTCATACCACTGTTCTCTGATGCCTCCATAAGTGCCAAGCTTTGCGCTGCAGTTTCAGCGAATTTTGTCATTGAACTTGGTACTGGTGACGGCTCATTTGACGGTACAGAACCCGGCATTGCTGTGTTCGCTACGGTGTCATTAACACCCGTTAATGGAGTTGTTCCGTTAGATTGGCCCTCTTTAATTGCAGCTTCATTTTGCTCTTTACCTGTCGCTTCAAGTTGTGACAACTTCACTTCATTCGGTGTATCTTTAGATGCGTGGTAAGCTTTCTGGTGTTCGGCCCCATCCTCTGTTCCAATCTGCAGATAATGTTTAGATAACAATTTGCCATTTACGACATCGTAATTCTTATTGACCTCAGATTGATTTGATAGATTCGAAACTTGCTCATCAGTAAGGGATGTACCAAGTGTTGAGGCAACATGAGCAACGTTGTTGTAATCAATGTCTCTGAACCCGTCCTCAGAGCCACCCATAAACAGTTTATAGTCCTCTAACGCTTCCATGGTGTATTTGCCCGATGCAAGTCCACCGACTTCTTTGGCAAATGACTCATCCTCAGACATTTCCGTTCTTAGTTGTTCTATATTCCCAACCGCATTATTGTGATGCTTGATTTCAGTGTCACTGAGTAGCCCATCTTTATTGAGCGTGTTCTCATCACTGGTTAACGCGATCACAGCGGCACCATATACACCTTCGGAATTAGTGGTGAGTCCAAAATCACGAGCACTTGGGTTAGTTGCAATTTGTGGTCTTGTTAGTAAATCAGCACCTTTATTCAATGGTGATTCTAAGTGCTTCATGTTTTCTGCGGCAGGCTCTGATAGCTGTTGCGCTGTCGCAGAGTGAAACTGAGAAACTAGACCCGCTGCAACGTCATTTACCAATCCACCAGCATCTTTCGCAGCACTCTTAACTTCTTGAGAAATTGGAGTTGGATTAACTGTATCAGTGGCAGTTTCAATGGCCTTAATTTCATCTGTTTTCTCAGGCGCAACTTTTGATGCATTGGCGCGAGCCTTATCAACATTTTCCCCGTGCTCATCTTTGATATTTTTGGTGGTCAATAATGTACCAACCTCACCCAGTCGTTCATCTCGTGTTTTCTCAAAGCCTTGCTGGTGTCTTTGAATTTCTTCCGGAATGCCTGCTACGGCTGAGTTGCTGGTGGTATCTTTCACAGACCCTAAATTGTTACTCATCGTGGCAAAGTTTTTCGACATATCATTAAGTGCTTTGTCACCAATCAAGAAGTCGGCTTCATTGAATTTCTGCGAGATATCCATCAAGCCCGATTTCATTGAATTCATGTCTTTAGCGGTCGCCACTTCTTGATATTGATTAACCATTTCACTTGAGAAAAGTACTGCTGCAGCACGACCCACATCTCCGTGATAGTATTTAGATGCATCACGTTGTATTTGGAGGTTTCGGGCCTGAGCATTGGCATCAACGACTCTACGCTCCTCTGGGCTCATGTTGGCCATCTCACTTTCGGTGTTATAACCATTAGCCACCCACTCTTTAAATTCCTTATTGTTTGCCGCATTTGTAAAATTGGTTGAATAATTTTGATTCAAACCTTTTGCAACACCCAATGCGTGTTGCGTCGTTTCTTGGAATTGTTTCGCAGCTGTATAACTTTTCAGGTCTTGAATAGCATTTTGTCCCGTTTCGCCCCAACCTGTCGTTCTTGAAAGACCATGAACCTTTTGAATCGCTTCTTGACTAGTATATTGAGCACTGGTGCCGCCTTGTTCACTGGTCACGTAACCTAAGCTTGCCTGCAATGCCTCTGCCTCACGTTCCGTAAGGTTAAACCCGCCTTCTGCGTTAACCTGAACTCGGCCATCAAGACCAACCGAGAAATCACTTTTGCTTCTTGAACCCACTCGGTTTGTTTTTCCGGAACTCTTGTCATTACTCTTAGTGTCAGTAACTTGGACTCTTTCTGTTTTTGAATTGCCCTTATCTTCTATATGGCTAGTTCTCGTCACGGGGCCACGTCCGTGTCGTCCTGCAGCCTGAGAGCCCCCCTGCGTATTCGACATTGTTTTATTATTTTTTCCATTACTGTATTGGGTAGAGTCAGAAGCTTGAGTCGACGTCTTTGCACTCTCAGAGTTTTGCTGTGTTGAATCCTCTCCACTTCCCCAACCGAAACTTCCGCTACCCGAGCCACCACCACCCATTACTAACTTACCCATCAATTGAGTAATTTCTTGAGTATCTAGATTGGTGTTTTTCTGTAAACCTTCACGCACCTGCGATGCAAATTGAGCATTTTCAGAATATTGATGACTATCACTACCGTTCGCACTTTTTCCTTTTTGAATCTGCGTCATAAGCTGAGAAAGCTTGCCCCATGACTGTTGATGTGAAGCTTGGGATGATTGAACTCGCGACTCTGCCATACTTGATGTAAGGGATAAGTTACTGGTCATATTCGACATACCACTGAGTGTTGGCATGTTTTGATCTTGAATTTGATTTGTTGAATGAACCACACCGTTATCACCCATAGTCCAACTGTGATTACCCATTCTGAGTGAACCATTTTTGGCACCAACTGCAATATCTGGTGCGACAGCACTAGGATTAACATGTGCGGTTCCCCCGATCTTGCCAGCCATACTCACGGTTGCGTATTCGCCACCTTTCAAAAGCATATAAGCCAACATAGGAACCATTGTCGTCATGTAAGATGCGGTCGCTATATAACTTCGCGCTTCGGAATAGAAATTGGACAATCCCCCTATGGTGTATGCTGTTTGCTCAGTGATCGACGTTTCCAACGCATTTTGAATAGACCAATCGAGATAGAAGTTAATCAGAATCATCACAAATGGATACAATCCAACTAACACTAAGAATCGCATGTATGACGCGGCGATCTTAAAGCCCCCTTCACCAAAGATGATAAAGAAGGACATAAGTGGTGCAGCAAACCACACGAACGCTTCAAAAAATGAGATGGTGGCAGGGGCCATTTCAAGCCACAAGTTTCTGTCACCTGCCATAGTGAAAAGACGCTGTTGTTTCGCTTGATATTCCATAGCGTCAACAAGTTGGCCTCGTGCAGAATGACTAGCATCTAACCCCATAGCGTTCTTTTTGACGTGATAATCAAGGAAGTTATTCATTTGAAATGTGTAGCTGTCCATTGATGCAGAGCCCAACTGCTGAAGTGCAGAGCTTACTTGTGTCGCTGATATGCCTTTCGCTTCATTTAACTCATCGAGTCCGTCTGCTAATTTCGATTGGTCATTATCAATGTATGCGCTCAGTGCAGTGTAAGAGTCTTTACACGACATGAATGACGGTTGCCCTTCAAGATACATGTCGATGTACCAAATCGTTGAGCTGACCTCCATCGCGGCCCAAGCATCGACATTCGTCAATACATTGCCAACCTTCGCCTCTTGATAGGCTCCACCAACTTCCATGTCTTTGAACAAACAGCCATTCATGTAACTGTCTATGCTGCGTATGAAATCACTATCTGCATGCCCAATAGTACGAATATTCGGACTATTTACAGACCCTTCGATAGCCACCAGCGTTCTAAGTGCGTCTAAGTGTGTGCCTGAGTTCTGGGGCATCACAAAGATGTCACTCAAAATATCGATAAACGCGATAGGTACTTGAGTCGTTACAGCTCCACCGATAGCCAAACCAATAGGAATGTCAGTAAAATACGCTGAATCACCCGTACCAGCATGTTCGACTACAATGTCGACTCTCGGGTAGAAACACAGCATCCAGATAAGATAGCCCTTGCACACTGTTCCTAAGAATTCACCACCAATCTGACCCTTTTCAAAGAATTGTTTGAAGGCTGCAACGAAGAAGGAAAGAACTAATCCAAGACCGAACAAGTAGTTAGGCTGTCCAAAATCACCTGCTGATGGATCGAACGCCATCGACAAGCCAAGGAAAACTTGTCTAGCCCAATCAAAATTACCAATGGTATATATCAGAAATTCCATGACTTAGTTCTCCATACTCTTCTCGACTAACATATGCAAACGGTTCTTAGAGTCTTGTTGTTCATAGTGGCGGTCCACAATGTCCATCTGTATGTTCAACATTTCTCTTGCTTCTTTTATGTAGGCTTGGGCATTAGCATCGCTGTCGGCTTTAGCCGCGATTGCAACCGCATCCAAATACGCACGAGCAGATGTGAAAAATTGCATCGCAAAGTTGTACGCGTATTCATTAGCAATTGCCTCGTAGTAACCTTGGACCTCTGAACTTTTTCTGTATTTGGTCGCGAGTAAAGCTATGTAGCCATATACATCCATACCGCCACCCTGTATCACTGCTTTTTGAGTAGGACCAAAATCATTCGCACCGCGAGCACCTGTTCGATAGACCTCTAATACGCCTGCGGTCCCGTCTGTCGTTCCGTCCAACGCTTCTAAGAACTGTTTGTTCAACGGCCTCCAATCAATCGTTTCCTGAGTAACATCGAGACATTTAGAGCTGGCCACAGTATCTGGGTTACCGTCATTACACTTGAGCCTTGTCACTTGTTCTTGAGTATCAAAGCCACCAAAGGCGATATCTAGCAGAGTCAATGTCGCAGGAACCGGAGTTGTCGCAATTGAAGAGGTTTCGACACCTTGGCGGTCAGGGTCAGTGTTATCAGCAACATCTCGGATCTCGGTCCCAACTAGTGACATGACGGTTTCCGAAAATCTAGGGAAGAAGTCAGCGGCACCAACATTCATTTTTGATGTTCTCATGCCGTTAATTAGCAGGTTACCTGTCAGTAATTCCTCACCATTCTGAACTTTTTGGGAGAGCTCAAGCAATGAAGTGCCTGGGGCTATGTTTTGAAACCAATCAGCTGAATCTGTCGCAACACCAGTTGAGTTTGCGGCTTGACCGATTGCTAAAGCATCTCGGATTGATTGTTCATATGGGCCGACCGCGTTGGCCATTAATGCCTGACCCGCTTCACATGAGTTCTTGAAAAATTTGTTCCATTCATCCATCGCTTTTTTCAAGGCTTTGATGTTTGCAGCACACGTCGGACACAGAGCATCTAAAGCTAGGTTGAAGGCATACGACGCACTACCCGCTGCAATTTGTCTCATTGAGTTTTGGAGCATCCCTGTTAAATCTTTGATCATTGAAAATGAACCCAGATTAAGGTCGATTCCGTTACATCCGGCTTTCATCGACGGAACTTGAAAGTTCACGATATTTGGATCATGACTCTTAACACGGTATGAAAAAGAACCGAGTGCGATGGCGTTTTTATTACTGGTTTCGTAGTCGACAATACCATGACCTGTCGAGTACCCATTGAAGACGTCTTGCATTGGGTTGGCCAACACATTCATAGAGCATGTCAGCGAGGCGGCAACGATAAAAGACCTAATACGTTTCATAATTGATTGCCTCCTGCGCTTGTGCATTGACATTCTTTGTCAAACTTTTCTGTTGGTCTGATTCAGGCGAAGGGATAAACGGCAACACATTAAGTACCAACTCCTTCGCAATTTCGTAGCTGTCTTCAACCACTACTCGCTCATAAAACTGATATTCACTTGGTTCTAGAGTTTGAGGGTCAATAAGGTGAAGCTTGGCGAGTTCGTAGCTTGCTGACTCTGCAGAGCTATAAGCGGTCAAAGCTTCAGGGACCTCAAGAACGAGAGCTTCATAACGCAAAACTGGGAGCAAGCTTGAATAGAAATTAAGTAGGCTGACTTTCAACGCGTTGATGTCGCCTTTATTCGACGTAATAGCGCCAAATAGCCGCTCGTAATCGGGCATTTCTACTATTTGTCGAGTCGTCGATTGATGGGAGTTGGTAGTGTTTGATGACGTAATCACGGGCTTTTGTGACTCGTTAGCCATCACTAATGTACTGAATGTCAGTAGAACCACTGGTATAAGCTTCATGACCATATCCTGATAGAGAACTAGGATTAGTGTTACTTAACGCCAGTGCAAAAAATTCAAATAAGGAGCCTTTTTTCGGTAATTAACGTGCAACTGATATAAAAAAGCCTGCTCATTAACTAATGAACAGGCTCCAATTAACCGCGATAAAGTTAGTAACCTTGCTGTGCCTTGAGGTTCGATTCTAAGATTTCAACTAGATAGTTTGCGTCTGTTAAGGCTCTTTCTTCATCAATATCTTCAAATCGTGTAATTTGCTGTAGTGACTCAACTGCCGACGCGTCGTTAAATTGTTCTTCTGAAATCACATTGGCCGTCTTTGCCTGAATAAGAACCAATCTGACTATTTCACTTTCAGTCACAATGCCTTGTGAAATGGGCGCTACGAACTCACCGGAATTACCGACTAAAAACAAAGCAGGCACTCTTTGAACGCCTAGCTCTTTATACTTCTGCTTGGTATCCGGTTGATACTCAGGAAACATACCATTTTCCATTGGCGCTAAATCGATGCTGATCGCATTTACATTAAAGCCATATTTGCTCATGAGGCGTTGGACAATTGGTGCTTGGCGTTTACAGTAATCACAAGTGCTCTCAAAAAAGAACCATAACCCCGCTTGTTTTGCTACTTCTTGAACCACTTCCTGTTCTGCACGATTCTTAGCTTCATTCTTAGCATTAAGAGCAAAACTCGATGTTGGCCTTGCTTGTGTTTCATCAAGAAGAGGGTTGTTGATGACATCTTGCATCCACGCTTCCCTAAAAGCAGTCGCCTTGTCCATAATCACACGTTGCATGTATCGGGCTCGTTGGATGTTCTCCGGACTAGGGTCATTAATTGCTTCACCAACAAACTCCATAAAGTTCGCTCGAATCCATTTCGTCGACATAGGTTCAGGACCAGATTTTGCTGTACTTGGAGGGGCAATAGGGACTGGTGGAGGCACGGGCTTTTTGGGTTCTTCTGGTTCAGGCTCCCCATAAAAGTGCCAACCTTGAGCGGCACTTTTATCATTGACGAAATTTGCATCTGCCGTCGCGGTAGCTGCAAATGCAAGGGCGCATAACATCGATAAGCCTAGATAGTTCGATTTCATAATCTATACCTCAGCGGCTTTGGCTTTACGACGATTTCTCGCTCTTTCTGCACGACAATGAGCACAACCAGTACCAGGTCTTTCAGTGTGGCCAATATATTTTGTCCCACACTCACATTTGAAAATGTGGATCGTACCGTCACCGATACGATGAAGGAGTTGAACAAATCGATTGAAATTCACGTAAGCACGTATGTCTTCACTCGATTCATCAAATACTCTTGCATAAGCATCAAGCATCTTGTCGATATTGTCTTGAAGCGGCAATTTCACTGATGGGTCATTGGAGAGGATTGAATAATAAGCCCAAAGCTTATTCGAGATGGGAAACGCTTCCGGTACTTGATGAAGAAAGCTCGCATCTTTACCCATTCTTGATTTTTTAAAGTCTGTCTGCATTCGGCCAAGCTCATGTTGAGCAGACTTAGGCACTGAACCTAAAAGGTCTTTAATTGTGGCTGCGTTTGCACCAAAGCGTACAAGATCGAGTGCTCGCGTCTCCAATTTCAGCGCCATTTGAGACGCTGTGGATAATTGTATCTCGGACATATGACTATCCTTTCAAATTGTGAACAGACTGAATTTAGATCATATCGGTCAAGGTACGCATACGAATGCGTTCTACGCCGACATTGTGACTTTGAAATTCATGAGTCTCTAAGGCATTCAACATCTCAGCTTCAGTACCTTCGTGAAATACGAAAGGATTGATACCGGCAGATGTGAACCTGACAATTTGAAACAACTCAAAACTAGCAAACTTAGTGATTTCTTGTTGAGTTGCCATTAGCTCAATCATCGCAGAATGCGGATCTGTTTGAGCGAGGTTGTGCATTGCGAGAATTAGTGATTGGCACTGAAAACTCATCTCATCGGTAGAAGGTGTAGATTCAGAAGTGACATTGAGATAAGCGTTCAATCGTGTTCGATAATTTTCAAACTGGCCTGTTTCAATTGCGGTATTGAGAACCGATAAACCTGTTTGTTTAGTGCAGCCAGAACGTAATGGGGCAAGGGTAAAGATATGGTGCTGCATCTCTACAAACTTCTCTAGAGTATCGGGCTCGATACTTATAAATCGATCTACGTCGATGTTAGTCAGAAAGTTAATTTGAGCGGAGCATTCTCTGTTAGTTAAAACAGATTGGTGTGCAGCTGACAATATGCGAGCGGAAATTGCACGCACGGCTGCCATGTGGCCTAGACGTTTCATAAGTAAATCTTCCATGCTTTTACGCGGTTTGAACGATCCCAACATTGACCTTTCAAACACCTTACTAAGCTCACCACGAGCGTTGTTAGGTTGCGTTTACAGTATTGACGTTGTGTTCATTTATACGAAATTACGAATTCCATAATACGCAATTTGTTTTAGTGAACTCTTGGATTATTGCATAAATGTATAAAATCACAACAATGATTACAAAAAAACATACACATTCGCAATATTAATCCTTGACTTATTGCAAATGTACTATGTCAAAATCAACTGATTAATCCGCTTGAAGTCAAGTTATCAACCAGTTCCGTAGATACCAAATCTGCTGGGTCTGTCTGTGGTGATTTAGCTTCAGGTATCTGTGGAGAATTTTGGGAAGAACCGTGTTCGTTGTTGGTGTTCACGTTACCCAAAAATCGATTAATAATTGCTTCACCGGATTGGTGATATAACAGCCCCAATTGGAAAAGAATTGGGAGTAACCAACTTCGGTTTTCACAATGATTCAATTCGCTTAACAAAACTGGGAAATCACGTTTAGATATTCTAAATCGCTCATTAACCTTCTCGCCGTTGAACGGCATCGTAAGCTCAACTTGTGATGATATCTTTTCCCAGTTCGACTCGTGCAATCGCTTAATCACTGCGCCTTTGTTTAGTATTCGTCGCAACATGATGCGCTTAAACTTGGGACTATCTGGGATCTCGATAGCTCCCCTTTCCACCCAAGTCGACAGGTTAACATCGATACTATTACTCATAAGCTACGCAACCTTGTTTGAATTAACACCCGCGATTTGTCTAGCTAACTCAGCAAAACCAAGGCATACAGCAACTTCATGTTTCTCGACTAACTTCACAGTATGTCTCGGAAATGCACGTTCTAGCGCTCTCGCGAAATCGGGAGCTGGACCACCAGACACAATAAACTCTTGTATGTCTGATGCTTCACCAAGCATGTTTGTAAGTAAATCGACTGCTTCATTGCACAAACTGTCAATCAGCGGCAAGCAATCAAAGACACCATCAGCGACAGGGAAGTCATACGTTTCAGCAAATATTTCGAGCTTTTTCGTGTTGAATGCCTTGTCTACCAATTCGGTCCCGATGGACGTACCCAAAACCTCAGACAGATAGGTGCTCAGGCTTCTGAGAATTTTCCCCTGACCTAGTTCGAATGCCTTTGTACGTTCTTCGTCGATTGTAAGCCCCGTTGAAGTCAAGAAGTCGGTTGTTCCATAACCTGGGTCAACAGTAACTCTCGCTCGGTTCCCAAGCGCCTCCATAATCCCGCAGTTCATTTTCTTTGCTTCAGACTTTGCATGATAAGTAAGTGCGCCAAGTGGCTGCGGCAATACATGTGCCTGTTTTACTCGGATCACTCGCCCATCCACATGATGTTCACCAATCATAAAATTGAGTAGTTCATCTTTACGATCAAGTTGGTTTAATGGAAGACCAGCCACCAGCAAGTCAATGCAATCCGTTTTTAATAGACTTAAGCCACCGATAAACAGCGCCTTGTAAGCCGGACTTGAGATGTAACGTTTATTAAGAAGTCTTTCGTTGGCGTCAGCTGCTTTTGACAAAACTCCCGGCCCCACTTCATAACTACTTCCGTCAATGTTCACTAAAACCGTATTTCGCTGAGTTGTGCCAAACGATTCCAGTCGCTTCAGCTCTGTAGGATTCACCTTTACAGCTCTTGATGGGAAGCAATGGTAATAACAGTGATCGCCTGTTATTTCAGATGCAACGCAGGTGGTTCCAAAGCCTACATCTATCGCTGCAACTTCCAGTTGTTTGTTCATAATCAATCACTCCGATCATTTGTCTTGATGTCAAACCTAGTGATACACAAAAATTGATGATGGTTTAGCAATTAGTGAGGGTATTTTTCATGTTTATTGTTAGCTGTTGAAAAATATCGTGCATGAATCGAATAAAATCGTATTGCGTATGAGGAAAATCGAGATGCTTGGGAAATATTGATAAACACCGTAATAAATCGGTTAAGAAATGACATTTGTAGAAACAATTGAAAAAAATTGCATAACATCGTTTCTATTTTGGTGGGATTGGGAATTGTATGGGAAGATTTGCGCGTTCTTGAAAGCAATTAGCCAGAAATCGAAAATCGTTACTCAAAAGAACGTCCATCAACCGACATACACATTTTGAGCGGTATTGTTAATCCTTATTTTCAATGACGCGCCTTAACGAAAGTAATCTAGTTCTGATCATCACTGCTAATCAACCACCATGAAACGACAGTTCATTTCAGAATTTGGCATCACTGTCCCTACATATATCAATGGTGGTATCAAAATTCGACTAAAATTGAACCACCAAAACATTAGCACCTGCTAATAAATGAGATGTCTGACACCCCCCTCAATATATGTAGGGAATTTGAAAATGAGGATTTTATGAGTGTGGTGGACATATCTCCTACATATACATGGGGTGGTATCAAAAAGACGAAAAAGTGACTGGTGACAACGAAAATTCACACGAAAATTCAGCCTTTCGTCATATATTAGTGGTGGTGTACCACCCTCCGTATAGTAGTATTATAAAGGGGGAGCTAAAAAAAAGGCTCCCGCCAAGGGAGAGGTCGCTGGCGCATGGCAATTTAGAAAAGACCCTGCCCGAGAGTTAATCATTGACCGTGACACCCTAAGAATCGGAATCGACCCTGCCCGAGCATCAATCATCGACCGTGACATCCCAAGAATATGATTCCACCCTGCCCGAGCATCTTTCATCGACAGTGACACCCTAAGAATCAGAATCGACCCTGCCCGAGCATCAATCATCGACCGTGACATCCTAAGAATCAGAATTGACCCTGCCCGAGCATCAATCATCGACCGTGACATCCTAAGAATCAGAATTGACC
>NZ_JBFSUL010000005.1:38201-150712 GCF_041467395.1 Vibrio sp. 10N.247.310.98
ACTGCCCGAGCATCAATCATCGACCGTGACATCCCATGAATATGATTCGACCCTGCCCGAGAGTGAATCAATGACCACTGGCTAACCGTAAAGAGTCTAACCAAGACATTGAAATGGAATCCTGAGCGGTACAGCCCTTCTTAAAAACAAAAAAATAAATATAAATATCCAAAAATCATCTCAAGCCGAACGGTACTACCCAAGATTGAGTCGTTGCCCGAGACGGTTCAATTTCTCGGGGTGACAATGAATATGAATTAATTACTAAACAATCTAGAAAATGGTGTTCAAGCCAATTGTCTTTGACGGATTCTCAACTCACGATGACCAGCGGATTCTCGGTTAAAAGACCGGCGCTGGTGCCGCGTCATGCCATCACGTGTCAGTGCGAGACATGCGGGATTAATTCCCACGCCAGAGCGAGCGCCTGGGTACTAGTCATCGGCCGGTTCCAAGGCAGGGAGCTGGTGGCAGGTCATAACGTCCAGTGTCGGTCAGAGATATTGAACTTGGATATTAGTTACCAGCGAGCCCCGGTCCGTGCATTCATCTCCAGCAGGTAATCGGGTGATAAACCGACGCTGGTGCTGCGTCATAACATCCCGTGTCAGTGCGAGACATGGGGAAATGATACTTACGCCGGAGCGAGCGCCTGGGTACTGGTCATCCGCCGAGTCCCATCGCCCGGTTCCCAGCCGAGGAGCCGGTGCCGGGTCATAACATCCCGTGTCGGTCAGAGATATTGAGCTTGGTATTAACAATCCGTCGTACCAAGTTGATTCAATAGGCTTGAGATTTGGTCGAGCTTTAAGTCATTCGTGTTGATTTTGATTAGTTTGAATAGCCCGACTGTTTTAGGCCCTAAGCTAATTGGCGCCGCACTGCCCGAGCAAAAGGTCCGTTCGTTCACCAAAGCCTATGAGTGTTCATCTCCCAGTGCCAGTGCGAGACATGGGGTATTAATACCCACGCCGGAGCGAGCTCCGGGGTAATGGCCAGTCGCCGGGTCCCAGCCGAGGAGCTGGTGCCGGGTTTACTGCATTCAGTGTCGAGCAATGACATTGAGTTTCAGTTTTTTTTATCAGCGAGCCCCGGAGATACTTGTGACCAGCAGGTTCTCGGGTGAAAGACCGACGCTGGTGCCGCGTCACATCATCCCGTGTCACTGCAAGACATGGGAATCGTTACCTACGCCGAGCAAGAACCTGGGTACTGGTCATCCGCCAGGGTCAACTGAAGACCGGCGCTGGTGCTGCGTCACATCATCCCGTGTCAGGCAATGACATTGAATTTCAGTTTTTGCTACTAGCATCGCCTGGTGACCAGCAGGTTCTCGGGTGAAAAACCGACGCTCTTGCCTGATCAGAATACCGACAGTCAGGCTAAAATGTTGGGGTTGTGCTTAAGATGGAAGTTTACTTACCGACCATTAATTTCTATTTGAGCTTACTGAATACATACTGACAATTCTTAAGCCACGGACACCATTGCTAGTCATTGCCTGATTAAAAAGCCTAAGAGTACATTCGGCCCAGAAATGTTCATCTCCCAGTGCCTGTCCAAGAGGTAGATAACGTCGAGGTCCTGATGACCAGCAGAAAACTGAGCGCTGGTGGCTGGCTCGCAACTGAAATGTCATTCAAAGATGTGGGAATCGAAATCTACGCCGGAGCGAACACCAGGGCGCTGGCCAGCCGAGGAGCTGGTGCCAGGTTTATTGCATTCAGTGTCAGGCAATGACATTGAGTTTGATAATTTTCATACCAGCGAGGCCCAGGTGATACTCGTGACCAGCAGGTTCTCGGGTGATAAACCGGCGCTGGTGCCGGGACACATCATCCCGTGTCAGTGCAAGACATGGGAATCGACATCTGCGCCGGAAGAAATTCTTGGGTGCTGGTCATCCGCCGGTTCCCAGCCGAGGAGCTGGTGGAAAGTCATTAGTTCCAATGTCATTCAGAGAAATTGAGTTGAGCGACTGCACGAGCTCGAATCGTTGGTCACCAGCTGAATTCCACGAACGCTGGTCATGTCTAGTCCCCCTTCCCTGTCATAGCGAGACAAAGTGTTAGGCTGAACAAATTCAAATTCGTGGATACGACTTTCATGATTGAACCATTGTTCATACCAACGTAAACACCCGCAGACCTGCCCTATTCGGAAAGCAATTCTGAAATCTATTAGCGAAAATTCGTCCCTTATTTGAAAAAACGTCGATTTATTTCATGCAGTATCAACCAATACCCCATTTGGGAAGGAGACAGGGTTTATGCATGAACAGGCGGATGTCCTTGACGTTCAAACAGACGAACTTGATGTTCTTACTGAGGACATTGAGGCTGATGTTCAGGTTAAAAAAGACGATATCCATGCAGATTTAAAATTGGGTTTGATCACCAAGAACCTAAAACGTAATGCAATGGAACTGAAGGCGGTCTATGCCGAAGCCGGTGAACTTATAGCCGAAATGGAAGACTTGGCTGACAAGTATTACCGAAAACCTCAGCTCGAACAGAACCATGTAATTATCAAAGACAATTCTTACAACCGTAGAAGCACGTTCGCCAATACAGGCCATGTACTGATTGGGACTAAGTATTACACCAAAGACAGAGACGGTTGGGAGATGGTGATGTGTTTTGAACTTCGAATGCGTGACATGAGCCGCTTAAACAAAACAACAAAAAAGAAGGCGTATCACTTTGATCCCGATAAGAAGATTCCGAATTCAGAGAAATACTATGAAATTCCTAAGTTCGCGACGAAGTACGAGAACAAGTCAGAGAACAAGATTCCCTACAAAGTGCTGACCCACCCTTTTTCCAAATCACAATGTAAAAAATACATGAGGGATTGGGAATTAAAGCTGTTCCTAGCATTTAAGAAAATCATCAGTCCACCCACACGACGTTACCTCGGATTAAGGGAGCGCTATAAAACGCTTCGAGAGGAACGACGCGTATTACTCAGCATTTTCATTGCAGATAGAGGGCTCCCACTAAGCAGGGAATACAACCGAAAAATAGGCGAGCTAGAAAAGGTCATCGCTGACCATTACCCAGAACTCATCAATCTCTAAGGAGAATCACCATGGCTGAATTTAAGCAAATGCGACGCCACATCCCCGTTTCAATCGTGTGTCGAAGCGAGACAATGTACCGCTACTTAGGTCAAAAAGGCGGTCAATTGGTTGGCGCAACACAACGAATTGCGACGCTGTACGAGTCCACCGAAGACAACGATGAAAACCGTGATGCGGTAGTGTCTATCTTTGAAACCAACTTTGAACATTTGGAAGAAGGTCAAGGTGAGTTTGCAAGACAGGCTGATGCAGTGAAGCGTAAATACCGCAAACAAAATCGCAATGTACCTTTTCCTGAAATCGAAGTACCAGATAACCACAAAGTCGTCATCGATGTGACCCACCCTGTCTTCCAACGTGTGTTGCAGGTCATTCGAAAGTTCGACAACTCGATGGCGGTCATGGAAGTACTTTGGATGGTAGGCGATGTCGACGAAGAACGTTACAAGTACGCGAAAATCAAACTCGCTTCTACGATGTCGCGCTTCTCTAACGACGTGTTCCGTATTACCAACCAACTTCGCTCGCTAGACACTGGTCGCGGCACAACACACCAACGCGTTAATCAACAAATCAATCAAAAGTTGAAACCAGTAGAGGTGGTTGAAGAGGTCACCGATGAGCAGCCAGATAACGTGTCGGCTCCATTGAATGAAGCTGAAACTGAGCAAGAAGCAGAACCGGTGGATATTCATGCTGGTGGCGCTGAGATATTAGGCGAAGACGAAGACCCACTGAGTGCGGAAGAAATTCAAACCGTAATAACTCAAAAATCCGATGAGTCACTACAGGAATCAGCTTAATGCGAATGTTTGATGGCGTCAGATCAAAATTAACTCAAAGTGCAATTATCGTAAAAGAGAAATTGCGCTTGAAAACTGGTGAGCTGCATGAGGAGTTCGCCAGTGAAACTATTTTGAAGCAGCAGCAGGAGATCACACGCTTGCAGAAAGAAGTCGCAAGCATGATCAAATACCCGCCGACGCCAGATGGTGTCCCTGTCTTAACGGAGGGGGACATTTTATTCGCTTATAGAGGCATTATTAAGGAAACCTTCCTTGCCGTAGGCATGCTCGAAGGTACAGATAAAAACCTGACGCCATGCTTTATGAACACGTACATGCACGCGATCCGTTCTGTGATTTCATTTTTCCACCTACTGCCTGCTAGTGAGTACCATCATCACAATGAAGTTGGCGGCCTACTTCGTCATTCATTAGATGTTGCCTTAATGACCTTAAGAATGTCGAAGGGCTCTCGGCCTTTGGCTATCGGATTCCAAGATGAGGAGATGCTACGAGAACCGCGATGGCGCTTTGCCGCATGGTTAACAGGTTTGTTGCATGATGCAGGGAAAGTCATTTCTGACATGAGGGTTTCGGGGAAAGAGCTGGATACTACCTGGAACCCACAAATTGAAACCATTTACGAATTCAGTGAAAGATACGGTATTGACCGCTACACCGTTAGCTGGAATCCACGCCGTGCTAATCATTACCATGAGAAGCTGTCAGTGCTGTTATTAGACAGAGTTCTGAGTGACACAGCAAAGCGCTGGTTATATCAATCTAACGATAACCTTTCAGGACCAATCATTGACGCGCTGCAGAATTATGCCCGTAAGGAAGGGTATATCGAGAAACCATTGCGCCGTGCCGATGCGCTCAGTGCCGAACGAGATCGTAGAACCCAATTCCACAAACTCATCGGACAGCGTAAAGCCGGTAAGAGTCACGGCATTATCTCGGCCATCCGTGATTTACGAAAAAACCGTTGGAACAAAGTCAATGAAATCGGTGCTCGCATGTATGTCATTGATGGGGAGGTATATCTCGATTACCGAAATGGCGTGCAAGACATCATCAGCCACATGAACGCCAATTCTAGCAACTCGGGTCACCTAGCCAGAATTGAATCCAACATTGGTATCGTGATTCAGGAGATGGAAGAGCTAGGTATTGTGGAGCCGATGCACGAAGAGTCAGACTTTGTGAGGCTCACATTTACAGCGAAGCAAGGGAAGATGCGACAAGTTGATATCGTTCGTATCAGTTATCCAGATTTGGTCTTCGAAGGTGAATTACGCCCACCTAACCTTAAAGACTGTTACATCGAATTTTCTAGCATGGGCGAACGCTTAACAATCGACGCCAAAGGCAGCTTGGATTATACCGAGCCAAAAGATAACCCATTTCAGACCCTTTATAACTTGGACCCAGAGCAAGGCTCCCAAGTGAATCGTAATAAGGCTCGTTCGTTGAATTTGCCGGGGCTACCAAAACCACCTGAAGAACTCATGCAAGCTGCTGAAAATCAATCACCGACAACGACCCCGCAGCAGATCAATGCACCAGCACCGGCCAACACGAGCAACGATGGGAAGCCAGCAACAGCGACACCTGCTCAAAACAACGTACCTGCGCAGAAACCAGCACCCAAACCACAAGCAACGAAAACGCCAGCAACGAAAACGCCAGCAACGAAAAAAGCAGCGACTAAGACGAACACCACAAAGGCAAACTCACCGTCAAAGACAAGGGGGCCAACAATCGTGTTCGAAAATGAAACAAATCAGTCGGTGGAAGAAAACAATGCGGCACCTAGTGTATGGGATGGCATGAACATCAACGCAGCTGACGACAAACCGGTTCAGGCACCGTCGTCCAAACCTCTAGCCACCGCAGCTAAAGGGCGTAAGTCCCAAACACAGAAAGCACCGCAAAGAGCTTCCGCTTTAAAAAATGTGTCTGATAAAGACCTAAGAACCTTGTGTTATGTGATGGCATGGGCGCTATCCAATGGTAGGACCGATGGTGATTCCATTGTCAGCTACAGCTCAAGAAATGCGATCTACGCGCACAAAACGTGGGTTCTTTGTCTTGTAGAGATGACCAACATGGAAATGAATACAATGGCCTTTTTTGACCGCTTCGGAGATGACATAGAGCCAGGGAAAGTATTGGGCATTGACGCGACAGAGCACATCAAGTTGGACAGCAGTTGCGTCAAAGCCTTCGCAGAGCTGTTCGGTGTGGGCGAAAAGCTGTTCTTAGATCAAATTAAAAATTTCAATGACTATGGTAGGCCGGAGCGTATGGATAACCTCGATTTCTTTGCAGGAAAGCTCACCATTAACAGCGAGCAAGAGAAGTTAATTTTAGATTCAAACCTCGCCAAAGAATTGAACTTAATTGCTAATGGAGTCGCTTCTGATGTTTAAGTCAAAGACAAAACCCCTGTATGACGATATTCAAGACTACTTCCGTGAAGTGTTTGAGATACAACAAGCTCGCGCATGGCTGGCTTCGGGTGCTTTTTTCAGTGTCGCTGGTGGATATCAAGCATTGTACAACCTATTCACTGAGACACCGGCTCCCGATACGGTGATGCTGACAGGCCTAGGTATGGCCACCAGCTTTGTCATGGCCGCAAAACGATCTTCTGAAGCATGGCCAATTCTAAAGATGCAAGCTCGATTGTGTTCAAACAAACTGGATATAGAGTCTTTGGAAGACACTCGAAAGAAGGCAGAAAAATACAAAGACCGCATGTACTTAGGGACCGGCTTTAATTGGGGGCCTGAGCACGCCATCAATATGTATAAAATCAACGCCCTCCCTTCTGCACGCCGCGACCAAAAAGTGCCTTTATATTTAAGGAAGTTTATCCCCTATAACCCTGATCTGAACGAAGCATTAGGTGGGGAGCCATTCCTCATGGCCTTGGGCAACGAGAAAGCTGTGACTGTGCATTATGATGTAGGCCGCGCACACACAATCATCTACGGCGTTCCGGGCTCTGGCAAAACAACGTTGTTAAAGTTAATCGCATTAAACAAACTGTGGTCAAAGCGAAAATGCTTGCTCATCATCATCGACCCAAAAAATACGCCGGAAATGCGAAATGGGTTGAAAGCAGAGATGGTTCGTCAGGGTAAAGGGGACCAGTTCTACTATTTTGCCCCCGCACGGCCATCAGAGTCTGTCGTTGTTGATTGCCTAGCCAACTATAACCGAACATCGGAACTGGCAACCCGTGTCGTTGAATGTATTCCAACGGGCGGCTCTTCTGGGGAAGTATTTAAACAATTCTGTTGGGAACGTGTAAACCAAATTACTCAGGCAGCGGAATACATCGGTGAACGACTCACACTTCGTACCCTTCATTACTACCTGCGTGAAGGTCTAGTTCGTCTGGTAGAGAAAACGTGTGAAACGTACTTCAGTCAAGAAATAGGTGTGGACTGGAAAGCCCAAATGAACGGTCGCATCAAGGCCATGGGCTCGCAAGACTGGCTTGAAAATATGATCATGTATTATTCCGATGTCATGGCCAAAGACAAACCTTGCTCTCAACTTTCAGGGATCATTGACGCCTTCCATAAAAAGTCATCTGAAGTGAGCACCAAAACTGGCTCATTGAATGCAATTCTGGAACAACTTTGTTCGGCGCCTCTAGATACTTTGTTGTCCCCTGATTTAAATAATTTGTCGGACAACCAACCGAACGTCGTCAATTTACGCGAGTTATCAAACACAGGTGGAGTGCTGTACTGCGCCACAGACGGTTTAACAGACCCAGTGATTTCAGGCACCTTATCGAAGCTTGTGTCGGCAGCTGCAGCGGCATCGTCAGCTGAACGTTATAACTTTGGTACAGGAGAAGAGCCAGAGGTTTGCTTTATGGTTGATGAAGCCCATAACGCGCTTAATGATCCAATCCTGAATTTACTCGCCGTCGGTCGTCAATCCAAATACGAACTGTACTTAAGTACCCAGTCCATGCCCGACATCGTAGAAAAAACCTCGCAAGCGACCGCCGATAGGATAACCGAGCTGTGTGCCAATACCATCGCCATGCGATGTGAAGGCAAAGTAACTCGTGAATATGTATCAGAAAAGATGGGGGCTGCCGATCTAAGAAAGCATCAAAAGATGATTTCAAACAGCGCCTCAACACAAGATTCCGTCTCTTCATTCAATTCAGGTTCTGGTGTACGTGAGTCATCAGAAGAGCGCAGTTTATTTCCACCGTTCATGGTATCGGCCTTACCCAATTTGCAAGCTATATGCAGCTTCTCAAATGGAAATAAAACCCTACTCCGCCTGCCTGTAGAGCCACGTTAAGGAAATATTATGAAAGTATCGACCAAATTCAAAAAAATTACTGCCAGCGTTTATCTGAATCGAACGATCGATAAAGAGTTGAGCGAGCGATTGAATTATCAAGCGTTTATTTGGCCGTCTCTTGGTGAGGTTCAAATGCGAGTAGTGAGGTTATTCGGTGACGTTGTGCCAGCTTCTTTCAATGAAGGAGAAGAAGAACTCTTACTTGACGTGGTATTGCGAGAGATGGCCGATACATGGGATGAGCATTATGAAACACACGGCAAGGAAGTCGCCTTCAAGCACATCTTTTTGAAAGTGTTTGACCGAACCTCAGAACTGTTCAAAGTCATGGTCACATCAGAAGACACAAAGGCAGGCTGCGACCTAATCTGGGACCCGATTCGCTGTTCATTTTCAGACTTTGCTACGTCCAGCCGCGTATGTTGCATGGAAGTCATTGACAGAAAACTAACCTCAGAGAGCGAGAAACATTGTCGCCAACTGAGCCTGTTACTGCTCCCTCAACTCTTCGGTCGTCCTGAACTCAATACAATGGGTATCGCACCCTACGCCTTCGAAGATCCTCGCTCGGTGAATTTGTTAGACCTGTTACTCAAACCTGAAAAGATATTGGAGGCTGCTCATGGCGCATGATACCCAATCTTTTATCGACGAAGGTAACAAAGCCCTACTCGGTGATGGTGTCTCGATACTAAACCCGTGGGTAAGGCTGGGGTTTATGATCTGGTTCTTTTCTTTGTTGTATTGCTGGTTTGGTATGTCAGCGGAGCAATTTAGAGCCGACGTCATCGATGAGGTGTCCATTGTTCAGTCGACAATGACCGAAGAGCAATCAGAAATAGTGTTCGACCGTGTAAACGGTCAATACCAGACGACGATGGTCGATACGGGCATCTCCAATGTCATTGATAGATTTTATATCAAACCTGAAAAAACAAATGGGTCCGGGGTCTTTATTGCAGGCATATCAGAGCGGCTGGTGGATAACACAAAGATGTGGTGGTATCGCAGCATACTTCGACTGAACGTACTCATGGAATGGCTTCTTTTAGGCGGGGTGCTTATCTTCGCGTTCATGAGTGATTCTTACTACGAATATCGTAAGCGAATCTACGCCTTTACACAGCACAACGTGAAAATAGCGGCAATGGCCTTTCGCATGATATTCATCATTCTCTTTTCACTATGGGTCTTCCTTGTTGTCCCCATCATTGATGGCGGATTCTGGCGATATTTACCCCTATTTTTCATTGGTTTATGCATCCTATTAACCACCACGATCATGCGTGAATTCCAACGCTTTTAAACAGACATAGGTAATCAATAACATGCGGATATTTAAAAAGAAGAATCAAGAACCAAAGTCATTGAGAGAAAACCTCAAAGAGTTTACGCAGCGATACCGGTCTATTCACAACCTAAATCGGATTAAGGTTGGTTTCATTGTTTTTGGTGTGTTGTTCGCGGTCGGTCAAACCATATACCGAAGTCACTATTTCAACATGCCGGTTCCGCACATAGCGCTCATACAACTGGAGGGAGCGGTAGAAAGAGGCAGCCCTACCGCTGACGGCACCATACTTTCAGAAAGCATCAGGAAAGCAATGAAAGACCCTCTCGCGCACGCGATTTTAATCGAAGCCAATTCACCTGGTGGGAGTCCCGTGCAGGCAGAGATTTTACATCGCACCTTAATGTCCATGAGAGAAACGACAAATAAGCCGGTCTATTTTTCGATAGGAGAAATGTGTGCTTCTGCGTGTTTATACATCAGCTCTTCCGCTGACAAGGTGTATGCACATAGAAATTCATTGATTGGCAGTGTCGGGGTACGAATGGATACATGGGGGTTCGACAAACTCATTGAACAAGTTCAAGTTCAAAGACGAACGTACACGGCGGGTAGAAACAAAGCGCTTTTGGACCCATTTTTACCTGAAAACCCAGAAGCAACAAAGCACATTGAGACGCATGTCCTCCAGCCGCTGTTCGAAGAATTTAAAGATGCCTTGATTGAAGGTAGAGGCGAGAAATTGATGACGGATAACCCGGACATCTTTACCGGTTACATCTGGACCGGGGCTGAAGCTGTCGATATAGGCTTTGCAGACGAAGTGAAAACGCATTTCGAGATCCGTGAAGGACTAAGAGATGAATACCAAGTCACGGACATACAGAACTACACCAAAGCTAAATTCAGCATGATGAAGATTCTGAGCTCGGACTTTTGGGCAGAAGTTCTGGTTAAAACCGCCATCAAGCTGCGTGCAGATACCGAGCTGGAATTGAAATAGACGTCATGCTGGTTAAGAGCTGGCACTTGTCAGGGAAAGTGACATCAGGATTGCTTCTGTGATGTCACTCTCCCTGAATATCAAGTGAAATGGATGACATGATTGCGAAGAGCGTGCTTTCAATGTCGTTCAAAGACAATATTCACGCAGGTGGTGGAGTGATGGCAAAGGAGCCTACCCCTTTATGCGATAACATAAAATGTTATTGTTGAGTAATATTTGAGCAGGGTAACTGAAGTATCTTCATATACTGGATGCGTTTCAGTTCGTGGAGTACCAACAAGCACGTAATCGAAGGGTGTGATGTATGTTGTGTTTCTTTTATTCGCAATGGCAAATGCTACAAAGATTGATCTTGTGCCAATAAATGTGACCGGATTCAAAACAACGAATGATTTGAGTCAATGAAATCATCAACTTGTCTAGAGCAATTGCTTAAGCCATTGATATCTCTATAAACAAAAGCATTCACTCGTTAGATAGCTGCAAGCCCTTTCATTACACGGGATTGTGCATATAATCCGGTAAGACGTTTATTAAAGATGCCTATTTGCCAATAGCAGATCCCTTAATTACTATATTCAAAACTATTAGAAAATTATCACTCCAATCTTATTGCAGTTAGGTGGCTTATGAGTAACAAAAAACAGGGACGTGACAACAAAGCAAGCACTGATGAACTCAATTTGACGCATCTGCTTCCTACACCTAACGGTAATGATGTTCGCGACGAAGTAAATGCGATTTTCCACAAAATGTCATGTTCTGAGCATGAAACCAATAAATTTGACGCTGAATGCTGCAAGAAGGTAGCGGATAAATTGACGCACCTCTATGCGTCAAGAGGGATCATTAGCGGTGACTTAACTGAGCATCATAAGCAAATCGTGGATTTTTCTCCTGAAGTGGAGCTGCAGCGCTATTTAGAAGGCCAAGCAGAAGATGAGCTTTTATGTAGCGCTCAGTGCCAATCATCAAACCACCAGCCGAATGCCTCACCGCCTGAGTACCCAATTGACACACTCAATGATCGGATTCTTGCGATTGTTGCAGAAGGTAAATACCTAGAAAGTCGCATGAAAGAACTCGGCGCAAAGGGTGGTGGTATTAGTACGATGAAGCGTTCGATTAAATACAAGTTACCCGATTGGGTTCTTAAGCATTGTGATGTGATTAGCGAGATCCACTTCAAGGCACTCCATAGACTGGATTACAATGTCAGTCGACAAGAGACAGAATCTTTCTTGGAAGCGTGTTCGCAGTTAAGAGCAGGGTTCTTTTGCGTAGACGATAACCGAGATGAGCAATAACCATGAGCTGATGAGACTGTTCATCGTCAGCGCATGTAAATACCCATCCCCTATCTTCGTTAATCTAAGAGCGCGTTAACTCACTCAGGTCGTATTCAAAGTTCAGAGCCGAGTGGTGTAGGACACTGGCCGTTGTCTCTGCGCGAAGACTGGCCACAAATAAAGTTACGTTGTGTGCAACTTCTGCTTTATTCTCGACATTATAAGACCGTGATGTTCTCTTCCGCTTCGACGTCCTTACTCCAAATTCATCAGATGTAAACTCAGTCCAAGATACGTCGAATACTGGGTATGGCTTTCCTCTACTGACTCGTTGTGTTTCTCTCACTGACACTTGGCACCCATACTTAAGCTTCTTTACCCATCGTGGGTACGCGAGAATTAATGCAGCTCGCATGTCGCCATAAATATACGCGAGTTGCGCTTTAACGTATGTTTCTGCACTGGCTTTAGGGGATTGATAACGAGAGGTAGAGAAATACTCACTGTCAGTGGCCTTTTCAGACCAAACAGTCGGGATCTGAATAAAGTAAGATCCCGCCCGTTTACTGCATGGAAATACATAGCTATTCATGGGTTGAAATTGTCCATCCTTGGTCAAATAACAGTCGTAATATGGAGAAATGGATGTTCTTCTATCTAGTTGTATAAGTTTTCGATCTGTTGCACATCAAAGAAGATGCTTTGATACTTTTTCCATTTTGAGTCGACGTGCTCTTGCCACGGAAAGCGGCCATTTGGGTCGGGTAAAACCAGTTGAAACATCGGAATTTGCTTGTCGGTCATGTCCAGCGTGGTTTCAGCAACGGTGAACGTACCATCATGCATATGCTCTTGAGATACTTTAACCAATGCAACCGGCACATTGAATACCTCTTCAACATAAGTGATAGGTTCATCTAACTCAATCACGCGTTCTTTGATGTGTTGAGCAAAATGGTTTCCGAAGAAGTGCATTTGTTCTGGACTTAAGCCGGTAATGGCGATCTCGAATGCGTTATCTGTACTGACCGACACGCCAACGGAGTACACATACTCTTCACCCTTTGGGCTTGCCGTCATAATGAACGTTGCCTCACCGTCTTTTAATGATGCTACAACTGAATCCATAACATTTAAACGTTCCATAATCATCTCTCTCATTGTGGGGATGGGAGTATTATGTAAGTCCGTTTCTTCGTATCCCCCCGATAGTTGAATCGTCCGATAGTTCAAAAGGGTTCAGTGGGTAAACGGGGGGTAAAATAGAAACCCGTTCAAGTCAAAAAGCCATGAAACATGACTCATTAGATTTCACCGTTGCACAATTTACTTGAATGAAGATTCCAAATGAAAATGTAATAAAGTCTCCATTATGAGAATCAATCCAAAACATACCAAATTTTGTTGAAGAATTCAGGGGATCTTGGTAAACAGATATTAATGCAATTGAGTGCATTATCATTTGCCACTTAGCAAGGCGTTAATAATTGATAGAATGGTTTTGTTTCGAGTTAACGGAAACTTTAATGGTTTAGTATATTGTTACCTTTATTCAAAATTTTATACTAAGTCTTAAAATTCTTTCCGTTAATTGACATATTGTACCACACTCATCTGCATACTGTTTTACATGGACGGACACTGTACGACAGTAGCAACAAGTCCAAAAACTAAAAAATGCTATAATTTGATAACAAAAATAATAATAAGAGCACTCACATTTTTATAGCGAATGTGGTTGTTTTAAAGCCTTGTTTTACCGAAGGTTTTAAGAAAAGAAAAAACTAACTACGTCAAACGTTGCAAACAGTAGATATATCAAAAGTAAAGGAGTGTACGTCTACGCATTTCCTAAACATTTATAGCCATTCGAAAGTTTGGTTTAACTAAAGATAAGAATACTAAGTTAATATTATGCAACTACATCATACGCACGAGTTAAACACCACATCGAATCCATTTGAAACATTTGATGAAAACATCATTATGTTTTTGGAACATTATCAGATCCTCGATTTCAGTTTTGAGTCGTTGAAATCCTTTTTGAAAGCAGAGTATTGTGCGGCAAAGAAAACCGCTTCTTTAAACTTAACGTATCAAGAATGGGCGTCAAAGAACGACGAATATGTGTCGACCGTTTCTTCTTACTTCATTTATAAAAATTGGTTAATGAAATACGCGCCAACGGAATCTAACCAATTGGTCACGCTGCATTAACTGAACGCGTAAAAGCCCAAACATCTCACCGATATTTGGGCTTTTTCTTTGCCTGTCCCTACCCGATTTCATGTCATATACATGGTTTCTTTCTAACCCTCCGGTGATTCCATATTAAAACAGACCTTTCTTTGTTTTCTTGAAATGACATCGATCTGCTGAATGACGACGCTGGCCGGAAGCGCAGGTTTTCCCCCTACATACTCAAGATGCTGTAACTTCAAAAGCAATTGAATTAAAAATGCCTTGCATAACAGTTCAGATATCTCTTCGACACACACCGTTAAGTGGTCCAAAGGGCTCGATTTATCGAGGTGATCAAAGTATTCATTTTCGATGAACGACAGGGTGACAGCCCCAGAACCCACACAAGGTTCATATAACGATATTGCCCCACTATCTTCATTCATACCTGCGCGATTCAAGCCAGCTAAGAGCTTTGCCAGCGCGATTGGTGTTGGGAAAAAATCGTTGGTGTGCGCCAAGCTGGAGTATTTGGATAACAAGTCCCCAAGAACATCCGTCTCGCCTTCTTCTATGGCCAACTTGCATATCAAGTGCGTCATCAGCTGACAATCCTTCTGGATATCAGGGACGGACAACTGTTCAATAACCGTCTCGCTCGGTGGGTACATCTCGGTATGTAAGAAACACCAATAGTCGATGAACATATCGAGAAATGAATGGGTCCCAAATTGATACCGCATACTTTCAATGACATTATTCAATTGGTTCTTCAGATCCTTACTCATGCGGTTCTCTCCCAATATTTCATCGTATTTGGGTCAACGCACAGCGCCATGTCTAGCCACTCTCCAAGCGCATCATCGCAATAAAAACGAAAACTGAATGCACAAGACTGCTGCTCTAAGTTGCCACGAATGTCGGTAAACCCTTCACTCGACACCGACACCTTGAGGTGTCTGGAATCTTCAGAGAAACTAAGTTGGTACTTATCCATATACGCTAACAGTGCAAACGGATCATCGAACTGGCCATGTATCGCGAAGAACCTCCCTTGTGTCTCGACTAACTGTTGAGTCATTCGCTTCACAGCTTCAAGGTTATCGATAGGGATGACACGACCGTTGTCCAACGACACGTTGTGATTGATGACAAACCGAGGTGGCTTGCCATCGATGCTCATGTAAATTGCACGACTTCGGTAGCTCTGTTTGGACAATGAGGTACGCAAGACCCCATGACTAATGCTGCTAAACAAAATAATGCTCATAAATCACCTCGGCTTTATTCGGGCTCATACCCGTATTCGTCGAGACACAGACCACCAGCGTCATTGAGCCTCACTGAAACACCTTGAATGCCAGTGTTGTAAACAATGGATTCCTCTGTACTCCCGTTCGCCAATGACTGGTCGATGAATTCCTTAAGCTCACCGAGCGTTAATAGATCTTGGGTCTGTGGAGTCGCGTCGATATCTTGCATTTGAATTGTGTCTGTCATGGTCATCACCTTAGTGTTGGTTGTGATACTGGATGTGGAATGAAACGAATTGGCAGTGAACAAGCGGTTAAACGTACCCGCAGTTACCAATCGAAAGTCTCAAACAAAGGGATTTGATTGGCGTCTCGGTCGAATTCAATTAAGCCGATGTGGTTGGACGTTGCCCAAGCCATGATTTGATTAAATGTGTCACTCATACCATCCATCGTATTGAGGGTTAGACCTTCACTGCTCATTGAGTCATCGGGGTCAGCGGCTTGCAGCTTAATAAAGTAGCCATACTCTCGCTCTAGAACGTGTGTGTGGGTGTTACTGTGTTGTTGAACCAAAACGCTCAAGCGTTCGGAGTCATCTTTCGTAAGATGGCTAGTCGATAATGCCAGTGAGAGATAGAGTTCCATGCTGCTTGTTTCAGCGAACTTTTGGATATCGGTTTGGATAGAGTTAATCATCGTCAATCTCCAAGTGATGTGGGTACATAAGGTATGGCCCATCATAGGGAGAGCTGAATGCCACTCCCCCCGAACTGGCTGGCAGGGCAATCATGACAATGGATAGTGAATGAAACGGGGGAGAGATAATTAACGAAGTTGATTTAATGGCAATACGAATGAATAAGGCTATTTATGGTGCCAACTGTTTCCCCACATAATTTCTGCTCGGTTCATTTCTCCCCCCGTTTCCGCCTGGTGCTGATTTGCTCCCCCCAATTTGCTCGCGTAGTTTGATAGGACATCCACAAAAAAAGGGACTCATTATGGGAATCGCAATCTTTACTCGTCAGCAAGTGGAAGAACTTGTCCAATTCTGTAAGAAGCACAATAAAACCCAGTTTTTCCTTGCCAAAGACCAAGGCTTGTACATTGGTCAAACCGTTGGCAGTCAAAAAAACAATGACTTTGAGAACAACATTCAATATGCCAACGGGTGTGATCCTAAGTTGGATGATGATGAGTGGTGGGATAATTCAAGGGACATCGCAGGTGGCGACGATTTTGGCGAACACCTCCCTTTAGGCACGATTGAGAAGACCTTAGCTGACAACTCTTGGAAGAATCTTAAAGTGAAAATCACTGAAACCGAACTGACGTTCATCGTCTAGTAAAGAGTGGCAGTGTTGAAGTATTTTGACATACGGCGTTGTGAGCACAGCGATTGATTTATTTATAGTGGGGTCGCACTACCCGCACATGCGTTCCCACTATAAATATCGCTTTTTCACGATCGATTAGAACTCAGGGCTGCGTTCAGGATTTGCAATGTGACCCCTACCTCTTGCCTCCCGCAAAACCGCCTACGGCCATAGCCAGTTGACAGTACGGCTTTAAGAATGAGTACACCACACTGAGTAGTGCAGATACTGAACTATGACCCTCACCTCCCCCCTAAAATCGCACAAGCCATTATCCAATCCCCAGCGAACAAAGAAATGGGGGGATAGCTCACTATGGCGAGCTAAATTATTCATTCAGCAGCTGACTGTGCTCAATATCAGCCGAATAATAATGTCCAACTAGGAGGTCAACCATGGGAACCCTAATGAACAACAACCAGATAACAAAAAGTATGGGTAAAGCCTTTGGGTTATTAAAGGGAGAAGTGGTACTTGATTCATTTGCGGGAGGCGGAGGTGCCAGTACCGGTATCGAACAAGCGTTAGAGTGCTCAGTCGACATCGCGATTAATCACAATTTGGACGCGATCAACATGCACAAAATGAACCATCCCAACGCGCAGCATTACTGTGAAAACATCTGGGATGTTGACCCTGAAGAAGCCTTACTTCGCAGTGGAGGTGATTCTATCGGATTGGCTTGGTGGTCACCCGATTGCACCCATTTCTCGATTGCGAAAGGAGGTACGCCCGTCAAGCAAGCAATACGTGGGTTAGCTTGGGTTGTCATCAAGTGGGCGCTACGGGTCCCAATTCGCGTTAATTTTCTTGAGAACGTTAAAGAATTCAGCACTTGGGGTCCCTTATTACAAGATGAGCACGGCGGCTGGCGACCAGATCCTGATCGTAAGGGAGAGACATTCAGAGATTTCACCAAAGCGCTGACGGTAGGGTTATCCCCTCGTGACCCGTCGTGGAAAGAATGCGTACTTGCTTGTGGGATTCAATACGACATTAAGCAGAAGCTCAAACTGTTCAAAGGGCTCCAGTACGATGTTGATTTCCGTGAACTAGTGGCAAGTGACTACGGCGTACCAACGATTAGAAAGCGTTTGTTTATGGTCATGAGAAATGACGGACAACCGATTGAATGGCCAGAAGTCAGTCACGGTGATCCAGCAATCAATAATCAATTAGCCCCACAAAAGGTTGCTGCCGACGTGATTGATTGGACTATCCCTGTAAAATCCATATTCAATCGTAAAAAGCCATTGGTAGAGAAAACCATGGCTCGTATCGCCAAGGGGTTACAAAAATTCGTTTTTGATTCTGATGCGCCTTATATCGTCGAGCACAAAAACCAACGACCATTCATTACCGAACACGCCAATGCGAGCAGTCAACGCAATATGCCAATCGATGAGCCGTTAAGAACCATTTGCGCTCAGGTGAAAGGGGGGCATTTTGCTGTTGTGTCAGCAGATTTAGAGCAAGCATTCCCCAATGAGCAAAATAATGACTCGCCATCGGTCAAGGACAACAACCAAGAGTTGTTAGCGTTCATGGCCAAACTTTTTTCAGGATGTTCTGGTGCCGATATCAATGATCCGTTAGCGACGATCACAGGCGTCGACCACAACGCATTAGTGACAGCGAACGTCGAAAAATCGATTATTCCCACCTATGAAGAATGGATTCAATCTACTGAAAGATGGGGAGGGACACGCGCTGAATATGAACGCCTGTTTGGTCAAGACGTGGACACAGTTACTACCAGTCACGTTATTAAGATGAGAGGCACCAATCTTGGGCATACAGTGAGTGAACCGGCTCATACAGTGAGCGCTGGTGGCAATCACTTAGGGATCGTCAACAGCTTTCTCATTAAGTATTTTGGTTCTAATTTCGGCACTGACATCACTACGCCAGTTCACACGTTAACCACCAAAGAGCGCTTTGGGCTCGTTGTCGTGCGGGGCGAAGTGATGGTTAAGATGCACGGTGCTATCTATCGAGTGATCGATATCGGTATGAGAATGCTAGAGCCCCATGAACTCTTCTTGGCTCAAGGCTTTCCAAAAGACTATCAATTTCAATTTGACCAAAATGGAAAGAAAATCAGCAAAGCCAAACAGGTCGCACGCTGTGGTAATTCTGTTTGTCCTCCCGTGGCAAAAGCATTGGTTTCGGCCAATATCAAGCACATACCGATGAACTACGCTTTACCAATAGCCGCTTAATACCGTCGTCTCCAGTACCCATGAACTAGCGGCCTAGTTGGTCGCTAGTCACCGAAAGCCAAAACAATGTAACACCATCACGGACATACGGAGTTCACATGGCAACACAGCTTCAATGCGAAATCAAAATCTCGACAAGCTTAATGGCCGTTTCAGTGGTATCTGTCCACTACGATAACAATCAATTTCTCGGACTCATCGATCAAGACGGAGATATTTTGGGTATGCCATTCAACAGCCGACCTTACAAGCCAGTCAATCCATACAGTGAATCACATAGCAAACCACGTATCGGTGAGCCCTACATCGGTTACGCCGCCAAGCAACGTTACGATGGCACCTACGATATCCTATCCGAGCCCAAACCCGTTTCAAGATCCTGGGAGGACATCGAGGATGCACAAGTCACCGAACTTTACTGCAAATAAAGGCAGGAATCTCTGCGGCTAATTGAAATTTCACCGAGCCCTTCTTGTTATAAATGGATATCGTCAGAAATTGGAGACATCACAATGCTAAAGAAAATTACGAGCTTTACCCTAAAATCAGTGCTCGCGTTCTCTGTAACGATAATCCTCGTATCATTCGGTCAATTAGGTCAACTCATGGCGAGTAAAACCCACCTTGAAATGTCAGTCATTGAAAATTGGATCACCTCTCACCCAGCTGATATCGTGCTGGTGGCCGAGTATCGAGAGAATTGCTTAAATCATGGCAAACAGGTTACCAGAGATAACCTCGAACAATCCTTAGCAGCGGCCAAACTAGAAGATTTCCTTGTCACCAAAGAGCGCTGTGCGAAATCGATGGGTTTAGAAGAGCTGCATAACAACATTGAAGTCGCCGTCCAACAAATCGAGTCGTATGCTTGGCCATTGTCATTGCTGGACGACTCACTAACGAACTAGCGATAAGGAACTTGCCATGTTACATACACAAACAAGCCCAACTGCGGCACAACTAAAACATATCATTGCAAAAGCCGAACAAGACAAAGCGTATCGATTAAAAACGGCAGCGTTTAAAGAGTGGCAGCACAAACTCCACCCAAATGACCAACTCCCCCGAGGTGCCTTCTTTAAGAACAAACGTGCGGGAAAGCCCATCGTTATCATGGACGAATTTCATAGGTACTTTGAAAGACCAGCACATCCATTCCCGTATGACCCAACAGCCGCTCTCAGTACCACAAACCAAACACAGAACGCTTAAACCTAAGCCACATTGGGAACACGAGCGCGAATACTATTCAGATGATAGAGGAAAGGTATGACAACTTCACTTGAAGCAATGCAAAGAAACGGTGTTGTCATGGAAAGACAGTGAGGGAACGTAATCAAGCGGAAATAGCAGGTCAAAATATGCACAGTTTATGCAATTGGATTTCTTACACACCGAATTGGTTAAAAAATACACGGGGTTATACCCCCAAATCCTCTGAATGACAATCAAATGAATGAATATAGTTGCATAATAATTCACTCTAAAAAGCCCTGTCACCAACAATCAACCTAGAAAATATTGTCGATACGCCGTCGAGCGTCGGAACCACATCATCTCTACGCCAACAAAGCGACTCAGTTCACCATAAGCCTGTTTCATTTCACTCATCAAATCTGATGTTATTTCAAAGAGTTTGTAATAGATAACTTCATACTTTCGCTCGTTAAGTTTAGCCAATACTTGATAGGTAGGGTCTACATAGTCGCCATCAGCCAGTTTGAGCCAGCAGTGTTCTATCGGTAGCCAAGTGCCGCCACAATTCACCATCGCAACCCCGTAAACCACACAGTCTGCATTCAGTAAATTCAAAGCCAGAGCGCTGTTGTCATAGCAAAACGACGGAATTGTTACTTGCTCTATGACGGCCAATTTGTCATTAGGAAGGTCAGTCACCGTGACCCCCTCCATGTGGTCAGGATTAACGCAGATCATTTTCGCCATTTCTGGACTCGCTTGAATACTCATACTATGCCCACCACGGTTTGTTGCAGGCCCAAACAATGGTTGCTCCCGCTTCATATTTGCATTGCTCTGCAAAGTCATGAGCCTCTTCTGAATGGCCAAAGCTTTCATCGGTATCAATACCGAACACATCTGCCGCATGACCGTTCAGTCTTACGCCGAAGCCTGTGAACTGATTGGCTTTATCAAGGACTTCATAAATCGTTGCTGTGTTTTCTTCTGTATTCGTTGCTGTATTAATTGACATGATATGAACCTGTTATTGGTTGAGGACAGGTTCATTATGCGTAATGAAATATGCCTTCCCCCCAGAACGAGACGATGGCCAGCAATTTAGGGTTTCAGAGGCATTTACAGGGGGAGTTGGGGGGAGTGAGCGTTGTTAGCATGCCGAGTTTAGAGAGCGCAGTGCCATCTCACACAGACAGTATCACCTCAGTGACAATCAATGACATCAATCTAACAGGTCATGATCTTGTAATGCCCCATTGTCCCTCTTAGAAATTCTTTTGATACCCTCTTAATGTGCTCGATATCCGAGTCGTTGAGTTCCGGGTAGTAGTTGACAACCAAGGCACGCACCGCCGCATCACGACTGACATGGATACCCAAATCTCTTTCAATGACATTCACAAACTCAGGTTTACCTGAACCGCGAATACCTTGATCACGCTTCCGGCACGTCTTGAAGATAGCCCACTCTTTCTTGCTCATCGTAAAGCCCTTATATTCTGGATGCGCTCTGTATTAACGCGACGCGACCTTGACCACCAAATCAATGAATGGGGGTTAACGTCATACTGAAATCAGGTGCCACCCATTGCTTGAAGTCACCGGAATGAACAACAAGTTGAAGCTTATAGCCAGTACAATTGAGCTCTTTTTTAGCAAGCCTCACTAGAGCTAGACCTGTTTTGTCCGTTTTAAATTCAACGGTCTTTGATGTGAATGCCGAATGCAGTTCCGCTTTAAATGTTTGCATTAAATATCTCACTCTGTTCGTTAGATATCTCCAGTATCCACCCCCTTACTTCCCTCGCCCCCCATTTGGGGTTTGGAGTGATATATGCCCTACACACATTGATCGAAAGGGGGGAAAAATAGTGTGCAGCCATAGAATAAAAGTTCAGGTACATAAACCGTCATTCAAAAACAGGGAGAAGAGCATGAGCCAAACCATTACCGTGTATTCATCGAACTACCATCACGGAAGCAAGTCTGATGGCGTATCGAGCAACGATCTGGAACCGTACATCTCCAACAATTACGCCGACGCTTTGGGTTACATATTCGATTACGTGAAACAGCGCATCATCCATTCTTGCCCGGACCTCTTTGTTGAAGAGCAGCTTGAACGTCCGTCGATGAACTGCGATGAGCTAAAAGTAATGCTCGACGAAGCGAGCCAAGATCAGCAGGAGAACTATTGTGATTGGTATTTTGAAATGGAGAATGAAAGCCTGACCACGGCTTCGTATTGCATCAAAGAGCATTCTATTTCGTTGTCGTGATGACGGATGGGGGCGTCCACCAGCAAATACGTATTGAGCCAATGTCCGTCTTAGACGGTGAGCCCCCCTTTCTGAATGTAGATCTTTTATACACATCAAAGTGACTGCATTCGGTAATTAATATTCCTAATTTGGGTCACTAATTGCTAATAGTAATTGTCCGGTAATGTATAAAAGATTGGCAACGATAAGATATAGCTTTGTACTTGTAAAAAATTCTCTTCTCGTTGCATTGTTGCTTTTTGAACATCGAAAAAAGTCTATTAGGATTTACTCTATGAAGAACCAATTTGTTAACAAAAAACTCGCTGTAAACCTATACCTTCCAGCTCTACTAGCCATCATCGTCTTTTGTTCTTTCTTAGGAGGTATCAAGTGGATGGGTAAAGGACTGTCTGATATCAGTGACAAATACATTGAACAAGTTGACACCTTGATTAATCAAAGCAGTAAATCGAACACAGACGAACGATTGTACGCTCAAAAATTTTCACCAGCGTTAGATTCCTTCGAACGAAAAATATATACGATAGAAACAAAAAAAGGGGTATATCATACTATCTACAACAGTGAATTGATCGTACCTCTTGGGGCAAAGGTCTTCGTCATGCACCCAATCACAAAGGACACTGAACTTTATACCCACCTGAATCTGGACAGATTTGCGGCCATTTGTATCGAAGATATGGATGATATCGAGTGTTATCGAGGTAAGATTCAGGAGCTCTGAATGGCTATCTAATCTCTCAAGTGCTCCCCGTTTCGTGCGAAAATAAACTCTATTACGTAGCCGTGATTCATGCTGGTGGAAGAAATAAAGTGAGTCTTGGCCAACAGAGAGAGTTTAAGACTCACAGCCTGCCATCGAATCAACGCTCGACATCCACTCCAGGTATGAGCCACCAGCCCTGAGCGCCTTCACCTAAATGTCGGTGGACAACTAAGATCGAAACTCAGACAATAAAGTTCGCAACTTTAACATTAAAGATTGAAACTTTTAGGGGTAAGCACTACTCCTGCTGAAACAGATTTTTGGACAGAAATCATTTAGAGTACTCTGTCTACGTCGACTAATATTGATTAGAAAAAGTATCCGAAATTATCAAAGATCTATAATTAGTTTCACCCTCTTTATCTACAAAACGAGCGGTGAACGGTAGCCGAAGAGTACAGGGCAAGATCACGAAGCTTTACCTTGTGCTAAGTTTTTTATCTTATACTTCTTTTTGATAACAAACCAAGTCAACCATGTCTAAGCTCAATTTATTCAAGTACTTTGTAGCCTTCATTGCATTTTGACCTTATAACTCTTTATTAAAAACGACGTATACTCCCTCAAAAGTAGCAACCAACTCATCCGCACAAAATAGATTGCAGGCTATTTGAACACGACCTTTTCCCTTGCGTTGAAACGCACGATGAAACCGAGACCACGCCGTAAGGTTGTCATATTTACATACTGCTGTTACATCTTTGCTGGCGGGTTTCAAGTATCGAATGCTATTTTTTTGAATAACAATTTGATGTTTTTTACCCTCCAGCTGGGCATAAACTAAAGACCAACCTGCCAAAATACCAACAACAGACAAGCTGCCGCCAAACACCGTATTCATGTGGTTTGTATTCATTCTCAATGGTGCAGTAATCTCGATATTTTTGCTGCTACAAGTATTCACACCGATACCGAGAGACTTTGATACTGGTATATGATGATGAAGGTAGACTTCAAGCTCTCTATGTTTCATATAGACCGTTGCCTTTTTTAGACCGCCAAAATATTGCAAAAGTCCGTTTTAGAGGGATGCAGGAATTACATTTTAGCTAATTCAGTTAATACTTGCTTATACGTATCCACTGATTGGGCTCCAGAAATAGCGCTCTCGCGATTGAATACAACTGTTGGAACACCTGATATACCCGCTTGTTTCCATTTCTGTTCCAGCGACTGGACATGACTTCGCATATTATCGTCATCTAGGCATTGCATTGCTTCGTCAACATTAATACCAAGACTTTGCAACTCTTGCTCGAGGGTACTCTTGCTGGATATATCTTTTTGCTCGCTATAAAACGAAGCAAATAACCGGTTTTTAAGCTCGGTTTGCTTGCCTACACTTTTTGCATGCTCCAGAAGAATATGAGCATCAAGGGTATTTACAGCTTTTAGCCCGTCAAAGTAGTCGAATTTAAACCCAACGTCTTCTCCAAGCTCTGTCATCTCTTTTCTGAAACGAATGCTATCTTCTAATGTAGTACCGTACTTCCTTTTAAGGTGGGCACGTAGGTCTTCACCTTCAAGCGGCATATCTGGATTTAACTGAAAAGGTTGCCACTCAATCTCAATGCGATCTTCTATCCCAAGCTCTTTTATCGCGGTATTTAAACGCTTATAACCGATAATACACCAAGGACAAATCACATCTGACACTATATCCAATTTGATTTTCTTATTCATATTTAACTCTTTTTTATCAAGCGTTTAGCTTCAATTTTATTTCATTAAATAACACTAAGCTGAATCCAAATTGTTTATTATTCGGTATCCTGCTCATTTTCACCGTAGAGAGTTGCGGTTCTATATTTTTTGCTCACAAAGCTGAATTGTTGGAACGGTATTAGTGAAGTTCGGTACATCAGCTTTTATCTTCTCTGCATTTGGGCCAAATGCCGTTTGAAATGACTCTATAGATTCAAATGAAATTGTACTAATCGCCACATATGCCGCTGCTTCACCAGGAACAACACTTGTTAGCCCTGCATCTACTGTCGCCCCTTTTAGTGCGTCTCCCAGAAGCTCTCCTATCATAGGAACATGTTTGTTGCAGTAGTAATCAAAATCAAAAATCACATCATCGTTATTTGGGTATATTACGTATACTTTAATCATTGCTTTTTCCCTTTTTCTTTCACTAAAGTTTTAAACTGTTGGGGGTTACATTTTGTTCTTGGGCATTGCTTTTCCAATCATTGATTCACCCATTATTGCCTGCTTTTGGTGGGAGATGATCCCAGAAAGAATAGCGGTCATTCGATTACGTTTACCTGGAACCACAACTGCTTTTCTACCCAAACCATTGATAGCTATTTCTGCTACTTCCGCAGGATCTTTTGCAACCATAGGTAGTTTTGACCAGTCAACACCATTATCAGCAGTCATCGGTGTAGTTGTTAACCCAGGAGAAAGAACCGTTACATCAATACCTTTGGGTTTAAGTTCGCCATGAAGAGATGCACCTAGCTGAAGAACATAGGCTTTGGTACCTGCATAATTTGAAAAATATGGGGAAACCATATGACCAGAAAGACTTGATACCATTAAAATACCGCCTCTTTTTCTTTCGATCATCGCTGGTGTAAAGTGGTGAGTCAGTTGCAATACAGAGGTAACGTTAAGCTGTATCATCTTCAACTCTTGCTCTAGAGATGATTTAGCAAACGAACCATTAACTTCAATACCAGCGGCTAGTACAAGTAGCCCAATACTTTTGTCAATTTGCTTAACTTTTTCGACGCCTTCTGACGTACTTAAGTCAGCAGAAACTGTCATTGCTTTAATTCCGTAGCGTTCCGTAAGCAACGTAGCTTGCTCTTCAAGCTCTTTTTCTCGACGAGCGACCAAAACAACGTTCAATCCTTTTGCCGCAATCTGGCTTGCCATTTCTGCGCCAATGCCTGATGTTGCCCCTGTGATAAGTGCCCAATCACCATATTTTTCTTTAAAGCTGATACCCATAATTCGTTACCTTTCTCTGTGTTTAGTTGATGGGGTAACTATATGGAATTTGGAGGTACAGAGCTCTCCATAAAAGTTCAAAAATTGCTCACATTAGTTCAAACGAGCCAACCTGAATAGAAAGGTTAAAATGCGGTGGTGTCAAGTTAAACGAAATTGAGAAGGGGATAGGCCTGTTTGTCCTTTAAAGGCACGGTTAAACGTGGAAACCGACTCGAAACCCGTTTCAAAAACGATGTCGGAGATACGTAAGCTATTATCTTTCAGTAACACTTTAGCTTTGTTGATTTTTAATTTGCTAATGTATTTTATTGGGGGTTCTGAATACACCTCTTTAAACTTACGTTTAAAAGTAGAAACACTCATATGACACAGTGCTGCCAACTCATCCACACTCAGATCCGCATACAGATTACTTTGGATAATATCTTCAAATTTGGCAAAGTTAGGTTTAAACATAGAAGCAAGAAAATCGAGTTCAGAAGGTGCGCCGGTTCTTTTCGCCATAAGAATGACAAATTCACGTAGTTTGCTCTCGATAAGCAAATCATCCGCCAACTCTGGAGAATCCAGCAATATACTGATGCTATCACGATAGTGCTCTAGCAATTTGTCCACTTCAACCTGCAAAATATTATAATCGACCCTGTATTTTGACTGGCTAATATCAAAGTTAAACAGTGACTGAAATATTTCAGGATAGAGAAGGATACCAATCGCTTCACCTGCACCTTCATCATTATGATAGCTAGTGTTTTCATAAAAGTAGTTAGTGCATTTTGCCAGTATTCCGCAGTTTTTGTTCAATGAAGCAGATTCTGTCTGTTCCCTGACGTTAAAATCGCCATTTGTGACAAACGCAAAACACGCTTCACTGTCTACAAATACGCGCGGCATACGTTTGAAACTGGGTATATCTTGTTTTTGAAAAACAATACGTCCATTATATTTTATTGTTTTCATTTAAAGGCACCATTCAATAGTATTGCGATAAGGATAAAGCAGTCTACCTGCTCGATTAACTAATTGGCTCAACTAGAATCGTGTTGCTACGGTGCTGCATTCATAATCATTAGACATCTAAAACTCGACAACAAAACTAAAGCTCGAGAATAGCCTACGCATAATCTATTTTTCAAATGTACTCAATACAAGCATGAATACGTGTATAGATCGAGCGAGAGATTCATGTGGTCTTTGCCCTCTTGATTGAACTTTGAGTCCTTGACGAAACGTAAGGAAATAGTCGGTCAAATGCTCCGCATCTATACCATCAATAAGTCGTTCTGTTTTCTCATATTGAGTAAAAAATGCCAGTGTTGCAATACGACCTTGTTCAAACTTCTTAATAACATACTCATAGAGGGCTGGTTCGTTTGATTTTAATTCAACAATACTGTTTGTAATTAAGCAGCCGTAAGTGAGTAGATCATTCTCTGGATTTAAGAACTCACTATCAAATAAATATTGAAGATTCTCTGATATTAATTTATCTGAGTCGAGTTTCCTGAGTACCACAGACATGTGATGCTCAACATAGAAATCTACTATACATTTAAACACGGTTTCTTTGTTGCCAAACGCGTTGTAAATACTGGTTTTAGTTAATCCTGTAACGGTCGATAATTGATCCACCTTAGTCGACGCATAACCATGCTGCCAAAAATATTTGGCCATAACTCCAAGCACTTCTATCTCGTCAAACTGTCTTTTCTTTGCCATTTATCTATACAACTACATAAAATTCTTATTGACACCTATTGTACTAGTTAGTACATTAATTGCAAATGTACTAACTGGTACAATTAAACAAAACAATGAGGAACAAACGATGTTTTCAGCTATAGCACTATCACTACTTGGATTTGCCTCAACGGTGATTGGAAGTTTGCATTACTTTCTAAAAGTAAAAAAGAACAAGCCTCCCAAAAATCCTATCATCCTTATGCTAGCACTTGCGGCAGGTGTCCTTTTGGGGCTAGGTGCAATTATCAGTGGGATTATAAATATGCATTGGAGCTTTGTTTTCGTTGTCTTAATGTCCAGCTTTTCCATATTTCTTGGTGGTAAATTCATTTGGGTATTCAGTCAAAAAGATACTCCTCTAGGTGATATTAAAGTTGTAATTGGAGATAAGTTCCCACAATTCGAATCAACAACATATGACAACGAGATTTATTCGGCTGATGACATAAAAAATCAACGCGTTCTACTCAAGTTTTACCGAGGTGCTTGGTGTCCATACTGTAGTGCTGAATTAAAAATGTTTAACGATATGAAACCGACCCTAGATCGATATGGCGTTAAGGTCGTTGCGTTGTCGGGAGATACGGCAGAACAAGCAAAAATGCACATCGAACGAGATAGTTTAGATTTTCTTCTTTTGTCAGACCCAGAACTCAAAGTAGTTAAACAATACGGCGTTGAACACCACAAGGCTTTAGGGGCTGACTCGTCTAAAACAAAAACAGTATTAGGGCTGCCATTTCCTACTTCATTTGAATACAAATCAATGTCTATCCCAACATCGGTCTTAATTGATGAACATGGTGTCATCCAATGGATAGATCAGTCTGAAGACTATCGACTAAGAGCAAGCGAAGAACGATTAACTCAAGCCTTACGTAACGCTTTCACCATTAATAAATAATAAACCGAGAGAATTATTATGTTTAACTACCACAATATTGAAACAGCACCAGAAGCTTCAAAGCAAATGATGGAGCAATCTAAAAAATCACTTGGTTTAATTCCAAATTTACATAAAGTGCTAGCAGATGCTCCCGCAACTTATCAAGCTTATTTGAAGACTTATGAGTTATTCACGCAAAGTACACTATTCAGTCCACTCGAAGCTCAAGTGGTTCTGATGACCTCAAACTTTGAAAACAACTGTCACTATTGCGTTCCTGGTCATACGTGGATCATGAAATCAGCTAATATGCCAGAAAGCATTATTGAAGCACTACGGGAAGGAAATGAGTTACCTGATGTCAAACTACAAGCGTTGCATGTCTTTACTAAAGAGCTACTAGATAATCGTGGTCATATAGGTGATGAAAAGTTGCAGAACTTTCTAACGGTAGGATACACTGAGCGGCATGCACTTGAAGTGTTGACAGGCTTAGCTTGCAAACTCATTTCAAATTTCACCAATGCATTATCTCATACACCAGTTGATGCCCCATTAAAGGCTTTTGACTGGACTCACCCTTCAGAGAGGTAAGATCAATCTGAAGAGAGTATCTACTGATACTCTCTTTTAATGGCCGTGTATTTTCATAAGTATATGTGTTGTGGATTAGTAAATTTGGCCACATAGTCAGAACTCTAGGCATAAAGAAAAGTAAGTCAAATTACGAATCTTTAGTATAGCCTCATTCCTGCTCTAGCTTGTTATGGGGCAAAAGTAAGTTCATCACGCACCCTGCGTGATGGATTTACAACAAAGAAAGGAGAAGAAGTACGTTAAGATGAGTTGTGGAACGGGCTATTGTACATTTGGGAAGCTTGTTGTTTGGTAGTTTGACTACGACCAGAATAGCTTGACTTGACTGGCTAAAGATCAAACTCAGAGTCATCTTTTAATCGGTCATACTCAGCTTTAACAGCTGGGTCGTCAAATGCTTTGAGTTTTAATGATTCCAACCGACTAAGCTTCTTTAAAGTCCAACTTCCATCACCATTATCAATCCACTCTATTGAATCACCTTCATCCCAAGATAAATCTTTCTGTAACTCATCAGGTATTAAGAAGTAGTGATCACCATCTTCATTTTGTTCTATTTTTACTCGCACTGTATGCATGCTCATACTAAATCTAGGGGGTGTATTAAGTTTGTCGCATTACAATAAATTAGGCAAAGATGATATCGTAAAAATGTTAGGAAAAGCTGCGCTGAATTGAAATGGGGCAAAAGTTTGCTACAACAAAAGACAGACTACGACAAAAAGCATCTAAAAGTTTCTAACTTTATTGTTACTTCTTGCTTTAAGTTGGCCTATTGAGTGAAATTGAGTTTTGATCTTTATTGTCAAATCTTTGCTATAGCGTCACGTAGCAATCAGCTCTGCGTAACAGAAAAGTTTCAATCTTTGTTGTTCACCGACAACAGCATGCACCAGTTTTGATTTCTCACGTTTAACTCTTGCTTGCCCCTTCTCGCTTACGACAAACTCGCAGTCCATCAATGACAATGAAGGACTGTAGCCAATCACCTTCCCATAAGACTCTTTCTCTCGTGACCGAATAGAATACACACGCGTCGTATCAGTGGAGCGATGTAAGTTCAGATACACATCAACTTTCATGTCATGATCTCCAAGGTGTTAAGAGAAAGAATCGAACAAGGTGTCATTTAGCAATAGCGAGCTTCATGAGCGGCTTTGAGCTTTTCCATCAGCGACGACAAGACAGCGGCTTCCACATCAGGCAGAGACTCACGAGCGAATACTTCAAGGAACTCGAAATCCAACGCCTCATAAGTAGCATCGAACTGACATACCTCATCCGGCGCTTCAACTGCTGCTCTTTGCATGTCATCCAAGAGCTTGCAATGGTCTAGGTATTGCTCGGTCGTACCATCAAGTAACTGGTTGGTTTCAAGCCAATGAAGGAGCCTATCCCATGCCATGTCTTCGTCCGTGGCATGCACAAGGTATGATTCAGGTTCGCCGCCTTCTGCGTGTGTAACGACTAAAAATAATTGCTTCATGTCTATCTCCAAATTAAAAAAGTTCGGGGGACTGGGTACACCATTACGTCCCGTTTTAGTCAGCTAATGCCACCTCTTGAGCTTGCTTTGTCGCGATGTCCACAATTTCGCTTTCGAGGAATTCCTTGATTTTACTTTTACGAATTTGCTTCAAGTTCTTGGCTTTAAGTTGAAAGTCTTCAATGGTTTCCTTGCTGGAGGCAATTTTCGATTCCCAATACTGAAGTTCGGTAGGATCGGATTTCAGCTGAACCTTATATTCTTCAAGATCACATTGAGCGTCATTGACCACCCATAAGTGAGCAAGCAAATCCAATCTCGATTTATCTAAGATATGACTTTTGCAGGCCAGCATCGCTGATCGTTGGTCTTTATGCTCAATGAAGGAAAAGCCTGAATTTTCAGGTAACGAAGGCATGATCACTTCTACAACCTCATTGCCTTTACTGTCGTAACCACCATCAGCACTTGGGTACTTCGATAGCATTAGAACGCCGCAATATGCGATCTCATCATGAATGACTTGATACCAACTGTTGCCCCAAAACATTGCCATGAAATTTCTCCAATCTGTTGTGTGTGATGACAGCTAAAGAATAGATTCGACCTATCTCCCCTCCCCCCACTCACTGTGGCAAGTCAATCGCTATCTACCGTGCTAACCAATACGGGGGGAGCCCTTACATTCATCCACTAAAGTATCTCTAAACCGCAATCACGGAGATGCAGCATGAACAACCTTACTTTTGAAACTTGGGTGGAATCCTTTAAACCAATCATCAATGAGAATGGGGGTAGCGCCATCTTCCTTGATGAAAAATGCATCTCATTCGAAACCTATGGCAACGACCTAGAAACCATCAAAAAAACCGACGCCAGTCGAGTTTGGACGATCATTGAGATTGACGTAGATGAAGAAGAGGATGAGCTGGGGGAGCCTATCGACAGTAAATGGGTGATTGTCAATGGATGCCATTGGGTTAACCGAGTTGCCTACATCATTACTCAAACGCCATGGCAAGACGGCAGTGACTACGAGATCACTTACGACTGATACAAATCACACAGACTCCTGAAAGGCAAAGAGAGGCTAATATGGACATGAATAATCAAAAAATCGTCGCTAACGATCTACTCAAGGCAAGAAGTACTGCTGATCCATCAATCGTATTGGAATGTGCTGATGGCAAAGTACGCATTTATTCGTTCCCAATCTCAGACCAAGACAGCAAAGAAAAGATGACCATGGCGCTGCGCGTTCTTATGGGTAAACTCAACGTGCTCAAATACACGTTCGTTCTAGAAGCTTGGATGAGTACCAACCCAGACATCAAACCTTCGATGTCGCCTACACGACAAGAGTATATGGTGTTTTTGATCAATGACCGTGTAGACGAGACATGCACATTCTGGCCGATTCAAAGAAAAGAAGATGGCTCTGGCTTTGTCACCGAAACACACGATGTAAACCAAAACGGACAATCCGGTCTAATGTGCGATTTGTTTGACACTGAGCCGTATGAAAAACTCAGTTTTACGAAAAAACGAGCGATCGACAAATTGGTTCTCAGACTACTGAACATGCGTGCAGAAGCAACGCCAACCTTTCATTAGTAAAAATATACCCACATAAAAAAGAGCACCTGAGTGCTCTTTTTTATATTACGCGACTTGTGAGTACTTGCTATCCGGTTCGCCATCTCGGACCAACTCATAGAGCAAGGGTTCATAATAGTTTGTGGACATAAGGATTAAGTACACCGGAACGCCTTGGTCATAGAGCGCTTTCTGAAACACTTTGATTTCTTTCAATGTCATAGAAGAAGTGCGCTCCTTCATCATTCGCGCTTCGTTAATCATGTTCTCTGAATAAAATTGGACGCCGATGGAATTGACCTTCAGGTACGGCTCGATGCGCTTCCCCAATCGGTGTAACAAGAACTGATCACTAAAACCAGACTGCTTCAATCGCATAACCTTGTCCTTCAACTGCTTTTTCCGAGCAGAGACGTACCGCTTTTGTTCACTTACCAATTGAGCAGCCTTTTCAGTAAGTCCTTTTTTATTTTTAAAAATGCCGTGCCGTGCGAGTCCTAATAATTCATGTTCATTCACTGTCGATGAAGATGGCGAACCATCAAGGTTGTACCGGGTGTAGGAAGCTCGATAGCAATTGATTAACGCCAGCTTGTATTCCCTACTGGAGAAAAACCTATCCAGATATACAGAGACATCTGCCTGCTCGAACGATTGGCAGAGCGTTTTGTGTAAAGAAGCACCAGCCCCAATTGCCAATGGCTTGAGTGGTGTTCTGGCCAGAATAGGAAATAGTGTGAATGCACATTGTTGGATTTGCTCTTGAATACCACGATCCATGTTTACCCTCGACGATTGTTCCATACCATCCTCATTGTATCTAAATGAGTTTACAGATTGACAAATAGCGAGTGAAAAAGGCGAAATTACCTAACACATGAAAATGGACTGGTAAATTGCTAAACCGTCATGGGTTTCGTCGTATAACAGAGTTAGTGCATAACTAGCGAGATATAGTATGACGCCTGAATTTGAAGCAAAACTCGACCGCTTGAATAAACTTCGAAAAAACGCAATGGAAAGCAATGCGTTCTCGGATGCTGCCAAAGAACACGAAAAAGCCATCCAACAAACCGACAGCCACTCCCCTGCCACCACCAAAAAGACCAAAAAGAAAGGTCCCAAATCATTAGCGGAAATCTACAAACCGCATACACATGAAGAAACCCATTAGATAATGGAATCTAAGAATGGGCGCTGCTGGTGGTATTAGCGGATACCCAATCTTTGATATACGCCGAAAATGCACTCTGGTCAGAGATATGCCCCGAGCAAGCCGGTTGACCCGTAAACTCCGCTTTTCGTTTAGCAATAAAAGCCATGAACTCCCAATTGGTGCCAGTTGGACACCATTGTTTGAAAGCCAAATATCGTTCATTCATGATTCTTCTCCTCGGCAGAAACGCTGTCTATTGATAGTAACGTCCCCTCGTCAGAGTACCTAGAAACCTCCCCCCGTTTGGTATCGCTGGTGGTTGAAATCATCGCCATCGAAGCCCTTTCTATTCTGGCTGCAGCTCTGTACTCAGAACCCGTCATCCGCCTGAAATATGAAAGTCACAGTTGGTCGATGCATGGAACTCAATAAAGCATATTGATTGTCAACAATGAAATTTTGGATAAATCAAGATTTTGCCACATAAAAATAAGCATAAATAACAGGTGCTTATGTAAAAAAACAAATAAACCTAAAAAAACGGCTCACTATTTGGAATTCAAAATTAGGTTACCTGCAATGATTCAAGGGCCTACTTAAAAGGTATTTACCGGAATTATTGGAGATATTTCTATGCAAAACACAATCAACGTCAATGATGTACAAAAAGTAGATTCAAAGACGACATACCTCGGCTTAATTACATTCGCGCTTATGTTTTTTACCGTCTCGGCCATTGCCGGTTCAGGTGGTGATGCGTTCCAAGGCCTATTTGATGAACTAGTGAGCTTTGCTGAAGGTGTTCCTGGACAAATTATCGCGTTCTGTTCTTTCGCAGGGATCATCATCTTCTCAATGGTTCGACCAAACCTTATCGGTCTTGGTGTTTCTGTCATCATCATGCTGGTGCTGGCGCAACTTCAAACCATTATCACTACCATGCTAACTGCCGGTCTTCCGGTATAAAGCAACAGATGTCTCTGGGCCTTATAGAAGAGGCCCAGAAGTACATAAGGGGGTCATATGAGTAAGTTAGACATCAATAATGATGCTCGTCCTCAACTACCGAACAATCAAACCTATGTGCCACTTCGAGTAAACGACAAACAATCGGTGATCGGAATGGAGTCGGATACAGCGGGGATTTTGCTTGTCGGTATCGCTATCGGACACATCAGCAAGAACCTGTTACTTATCGGTGGAATCGCCATTCTTTTCGCTCTCGCCTATTCATGGGTCAAAGATAACTATCCCAAAGGTCGGCTCAAACACATGTTGTGGTGGGCTGGAATCATTAACTTTAAATCCCGTAAATCGTTTCCAGAAGCATTTAACCGTACTTATTTTCGCTAACTCTTTGTAGCGATCCGTTTTTAAATTCTATGTGTTGTTTTAGCAAAAGTTTGAGGTTTGCTATGAATATATTTAACCGTAAAAAAAAGGGGCAGGATGAGTCTGAACTGGAGCATGATTCAGATTCGAATGTCCAACGTTCTTGGCAAGCAGCCATCGACCACAGCAACAAAATGACGAAGATGATGGGGCTGTCCATCATTATCTGCGCATTTCTAGCGTTTAAGGTAATGACAGCGAAACCCATCACCGTTGTTACCCCGCCTAATTTCTCTGAAGAAATTGTCATGATAGGCAACAAAGCCAACTCAGGTTACAAGAAGCAATGGGGCATATTCATTGCCAGCATGCTTGGTAACGTGAATGTCCGTAATGTGGATATTGTCTTAGATACGCTCAAACCAATGCTCTCCATTCGAGATTACGATGCATTGAATGAGCAAGTGATCAGTCATGTGAAAGCTTTAGACATCAGGGACCAAGTGCAAGAGTTCAACGTATTAGATGTGTTCTACGATAACAAATACGACAAAGTGATTGTTTACGGCGAGCGTAAGCTTACTGAGCGGAAGAAACGCGGCAATAACAGCGATGAACGCCGTGCAGTACGCTGGACATACGAACTCAAGATTGCCAATGCACACGGTAGTCCAAAGATGAAGTCCATTGACCAATACGAAGGCGCTCCGCAGATAGAACGCAATCGTATCGAACGCAAGCAAGACAAGTAGGTCCCGTTATGAAAAATTTACATCACCTCGCTAGATATACGACCTTGCTTTGTGCCACGTTATCATTCGGTGCAATGGCAAACCAAAACGTCATCCCTATTGAACCTGTTGGCTCGAAAGTGGAGCGACAAACAACGCAACCAGAAAATAAAGCAGCTGTTGCGGCAATGGTTGACCAAGTAGTCAAATCTTTACCGACCGATAAGCAAGAGTCATTAAGTCAATTCACTCCAATCAATGACCCAGCTGCGAAGCAACCTATTGTCAGCACAAAATCCGTCGATGAATTTGGAAGAGTCACCCAATCAGACAAGAACGTGATTGTCGCAACACCACCAACGGCCCAACCACCGAAACCTTCTCTGACTGCATTCGAACGTATGCAGCGACAAATGGCGAAAAAGTTTAAGCCGGTTCAGAAGTACAAACTACGCCCTTCAGACAATATTACGTTGCCTGCAGCAAAGTACATTCTCAACAGTATTCGCACCTCTTTCAAAGAAATTAACATTCGCAGTTCAGATCCCAATGTTGTCATGAAAGTGGATGGTAGCTTTATCTATTTCACATCTAACAACGATGCCCCTTTTAATATCATTATGTTCGAAAAAGGGGTGCCTGAAACCCAAGTTAACTTAACGATTTGGCCACTTGATGTCATGCCTGCAATGGTACAAGTCGATGTCCGATACAACAAAGCACTACAAGCAAAAGTGAACCGCGTATTGGCGTCCAAAAAACAGGATAAAATTGAGCAAGAAAAGCGCATTCAAGATATGGAATCTGAATTGGCCATTGCCAGTGATCCTGAAGTTAAGTCATCTCCATACGTCGAGGGTATCAACAAACTGTTTGCGCAAACGGCAGGAAAAGCAACACCTACAGGTTTTGACTTGCAGACCAACATTCCGCGAGACGCGTTACGTCCTTGTCGATTTGGAACATATGCAGAGACGAAACAACGTTTAATATCGTCTCGACGAATCGTGGACGTTGTATTGGTTAAAAACGTTACGAATCGAAATGTGGTTTTGCGAGAGCAGGATTGCTGGGTAGATGATGACGTGATCGCAACGGGTATCTTAAACAAAGCGACCTTAAAGCCATCAGAAAAAACCGAAGTATACGTATTGCGCGACCGACTGTACTACCAACGTATGCATTCTCGCAATGAACGTCCATCACTTCTGGATTAATCGAGGTGAACCATGAAGATTAACTTTAAAGAGCTTTGGGAAACCAACAAAAATTTCCGATATGGGGTGATTGGCGTCTGTATTGTTCCTGCCGCCTATGTTGCGATGCAATTTATTCATCCGGGCAAAATTCAACGACCGAACGCAGACGCGAATAAAATCGAAAAAGTGTTCATGCCTTCGAGCACACGTACCCAACTAGAGAGGGAAGACGTTGACGGAGTTCGTGACGCCTTAGTTGAAATTTCGGCTATCGATAAAAAGTCGTCGGCACGTAATGACAATTACCAGTACGACCTGTTAAGACAAGAGGTCGATGGTCTTCGTCAAAAAATGGCCGATCAAGATGCTGAGATTGCCGAATGGAAGTCAGGCAAACGACAATTGGAAAGAACCAACTATGATCCGAACCAAATCCGACAAGGCCGCCAAGTCGTTGTAGATCGACACGGGAACGCAACGGAAATCACTGTCGACACTAATGGCGTGCCGAACCAACAAGTGAGCCAGTTGCGCAGCTCCCCTCCCCCAGCTCTTGCAGGCATTCGAAGTGTCGATGAAGGGAATGATGCGATTTTGTTGCAAGACGGGCGTGTAAAAACCTTAGTAGAAGCGAACCAACTGGTCGATGAAGATGAAATGTCAGAGGCGCAAAAACGTGAGGCATTGAATCAGAAAGAAATGGAGTTGGCTGCAGCCTTGAAGAACTATCAGCAAAAACCTGAGCAAAAAGGGTATTCAATTTCATTGCCAACCACCAGCCTTGTAACCGGTACTTTGCTATCAGGCATGCAAGCTCCAACCAGTATTGGTTCAGCGAGAGAGCCCCTTCCGGCGGTCATGCGCATCAAGACAGATGCACTGTTGCCAAATGGTTATCGTGCTGACCTAAGAGACTGTCAGGCACTATTATCCGGCATTGGTCAATTGTCAGACCGCAGAGCCTACATGAGACTAGAAAAAGTGGTCTGCATCGATGAGGACGGACTCACGGCAGAAGCAGCGGCGCAAGGCTTTGCTACTGGCTCTGACGGTCAGGCAGGGATTCCAGGCACGTTAGTTGCTCGAAACGGTGAAGTATTGAAAGGCTCCATGTGGGCGGGTTTCTTTTCTGGACTGGCACAAGGTATTGCCCCATCAAGGGTGCCGGGTGTCGACATCAACTCTGACGGAACAGGCTTTCAAACACCCGATCTAGGGACACTAGGCACCTCGGCAGTACTCCAAGGTGGCGCCTCATCTTTGGACCGCATTTCGGAATACTACGTAAAAATGTTGGAAGAAATCTGGCCAACCGTTGACGTACCAGCAATGCAAGAAGTGACCTTCCTACTTCAAGCCCCTTTAAAACTGACGTTTAAGGAGATCTAATATGGCCACTGGTGATAATGAAAAGAAAAATGACCAACCAACTGAGGCGTCGAATTCCAGTCAGGAGCTTGAACAACTCATTGAGAAGGCATCAAAACCAACAATGCCCGACGAACCTAAAGGCGACGAAGAACCGACCGTGATTGAAGCAACGCAAACGCAAACGGAAAGTAAGACGTCAAATCTATTGCCGAAGATCATCTTAGTGTGGTTAATGGTCCTATCAGGGGTAATGGCTTATGCCATGATGGTGATCGACAAACAAAGTGAAACGTCATTAAGCCAACACCCCATTGTGTTTTACCCGTTTGGTAAAGCGTTTTCGGCTCTTAAATCTCAGGGTTATGATTTTGCTGCTATAGAAAAATATAACAACAACATGATCCAGATATTGAACTCTGAAGGGAAAGTGGTGCTACCTGCAGCTAGTGTGCATGGTCAGTTACCAGATTCTCTTGTTGTTAAGCTAATGTCCGTCGATGAAATGAACAGGCTGGCTTCGCAACAATCGGAGTAACAAAACCAATAAAACTAGCAAACAACACAGCTTGGCCACTTTCACAGTGGCCTTTTTTAATGCACTCCACTCGCGGCATCCATCGCACTCAAACAGATCGTGTCATACTTCGTCTTCATCACATTGACTTTGGTTTCTGCTCGAACCGCTCTGTTATATGAGGCCAACACCTCTTCGCTAGAGTCTTTCACCAACGCCAAGATCGCTTTTTTCTGAGTCTCTGTTAAGTCGGTGGCCAGCAACGCGTCGATGCTTTCATCTATACGATCAAAATACTGAGCTAACATACTTCCCTCCTAGTTAATTTCATTTTGAATATTCAATAGCAAGTGACGACAAGCATTGTCTCTAAAGCGAACGTAGTCCACGGGTGAACCAATACCTTGTCTAAGCGCATCTAACGTTTCCCGAAGGACGACGACCGGCATGTCAGGGTTTCGGCACTGTAGTCCATAGAAGTCGAACTCAAAAACCGTCATGTTTGCTTCGTCGATCTGATAGCGCCTTGAGATATCTTCAATACGTGTAAATAGCCCATAGGCATCGATATATATCGTTTTCCCTTCAATATCGAAAGCATTGAGGTAATGAAGGTCAACGCCATACTCAGACAGAATCACACCTCGAATCGGGAACCGGCTACGTTCTCCAGCCACAATCAAACCCTCGCACAAGACATAACATTTTGAATGAGCGAACTCGTCAATAAATTCAGTGGTAACTGGGCTTGGCTGCTCACACAGATATTGGATGTCACTGAGAGACAATGAACGCATCACATCAATCAGCTCACGACATCCATGGCTATGCCACATTACCCGCTTTACTTCATTCTCCATTGCTGCTCCCCGGCTATTCGTTGAATTCAATATACGACGTTTCCCATACCTGGCCTAGCAATCTCCCCCCACTTAGTACGTAACCCACTGAACGAGAGCTCGAAACATGTATTTTGGATTCGTTAATTGCCATTTATTTCAGCCCCATACGCTAGATTGATACGGTTCAACCCGAAAACATCATCACTAGTATTAGTGATCGTTTTCTCCAAGCTGGAGAGCTTCCAATTCTCCCATGCTATGCATGTCCTTACTGTCAATGCACTTTGACACCAACAAGAGTTACCCACTCGCATTACTACCCGTAATTAACCCCAATCAACGGTTCAAAACACACACCTCTTTGGTGTTTTTTATGTACCTGCGATATCACCTACCCGTGAGGAACTATCCATGAAATTAAGCACTTTGTTCACCATACTATTTGGTTTAACGACGGTTTATTTCTGTATTCACCCTGTTCTTGTCGTTCGTAGCACAGACTTCCCTTCTGCATTCCATAATGTGGTCGAATTCTGTGAAACATGGCGTCATGTTTTGTTGATCACCCTACTCTCTTGGGCTTTGGCAGGCATAACACTTTGGCTAACATTTACGATTCACAAACACAGAGTTTAACCCCCTGTTAGAACCTGGTACTTCCACCAGCACTTAACAAACCTCATTGTCCAGCAATGACAACGAACCTCATCCAATCGGATGAAACTTCCCGGTCAATCGTTCCCCTTCAGGCATTTATGTCTCGTTGAATGCGCTTATAACCGGCTTGTAACCCCTTGTGATGTGCTCACCCAGCGCTTCGCAGATTCATTACCTACCCTATATCGAGGATAAGACTATGACTAACTCAAACAACTCAGTTCAAATCAAAATTAATGAAAACAATTTTCTTTCGAACCTTGGTGCGATTTTTTCCAATACCGGAAAAGTGATCAATGAATTGATTCAAAACGCTTCCCGCGCCAATGCTACAACCATATCGTTTACCACATCAGTCGAAAATGGCCGTGCCTGCTTAACGATTCTGGACGATGGTTCGGGTATCGCAGACATGCAAAAGCTTCTTTCTATCGCGGAGTCAGGCTGGCCAAGCGATGTAGACAAATGTAATCCATACGGAATGGGATTTTTAAGCACTCTCTTCGCGTGCGAACACATCAAAATCCAAAGTCAGCATCAAATGCTTTCATCAAGTACTGAAGCCATCCTTTCGGGTGAATCTATCGTGATAGAAGACAGCCTGCGAGGGAACGGTACATTGATTGAACTGGAAGGTATTTCCGACGCTTTATTTGGCTATTTAACTTCTAGCAAATATAACCGTGAGGTTGATCGAATTGGTGAAGGCTATGACATTGACGTCGTTCTAAATGGAGTTCTGATGTTTAAAAATCACTCAAGAACGACTTTAGAAAGTTCGACCCAATACATCGAGCACAAATTCGAATACGGGAGTATCTATTTTGACACTAAACACAACGGTTTATCTTGGCTGGCATACCTGCAAGGCGCACTGATTTCTAGCACCAATGCGGTCACCAGTTCAAACCAGTTAAACCCTCATCATATCGTTCACTTGAACGACGATGTAAAAGCAAGAATGCCTGATCGAGCTGAATTGTTAGATGCAGAAACTGTCAAGCAATCAATTCGAACGAGTGTTCAAACCCTGATGATGCAGTTCCTCCAAAAAGAACTGAAACGTCTTGGCCAGTCGTTTGCGTTCGACCGTTTACTATGGAGAAAAGCCGTGAACTATGCCCCTCAAGTTCTCAACAACGTTGACTATTTAACGAAGTCTGAGATTGGGGATACCAAAAGTTACGAGCTCGGACTCGCTGGATATGATGGCGTAGAACATAGCCAACTTGAACAGCCGATTTCTCGCGCTGAAGTGGAATCATCTTTACTCTTTGCCCTCCCAGAGCATGAAAGTGAAGAAGATACCATCAACATCAACTACCTGAAGCACTTAAGAAATGTTTTGTTTGTCAACGTGTGCGGCCTGCATGCAGACCACTGGATCCACAAGTGTGAAATCCGCGAAGTGAGTGAACTCGATGTCAGTATCGAATTGGTTAACCCTACTTCGACGGCCAAACTCAATGGCATGTATTCAATACCTGTCGTTATGTGCGACCAATACACGCTGAAAGGAGAATATGGTCAGGTAGTCATAGAAACGGATGCCGTAGTTGTGTCTGGTGATGAATTTGATTATGGAACGTTAGTTATTCCAGAAAGAGAACATTTATCAACCGCACTAGGAATCTATGCCAACTACGAAGATGAATGGGGATGTTTTAGTGAAAGTGACAAAGACCGCGACAATTATCTGCTTGAGAAATTGTACAACAAACTCAGAGCGTCAAGCCCTGAAGTGTTGATTCAAAAAATGCTTGATGAAGCATTCAGGGACTCTGGTATGAAGCGCAACCTCAACAACCTCACGTTCACTGTTTCGTTTTCAGGCACTGACATAGTAGTTACCGAAACTAAGTAACCACACTAACCCGCCAACCTACCTGTCTTTGTACGGTAGAACACCAAGTATGGAGTTACTATGAACTCATTTACTGACTCCCTCATCGACCATTCTCATGAATTGGGTCGGGGATATGGTCCTTACGCTCAAGTCGATATGTTACACAATATCCTTGAGTTAATTGGCCCAACTTTGGATAAAGTTAAATTGCAGGAACTCATTAACAGTGTAGGGTTTATTGAAGCCCTAGACTTAAAGAGTGAAGAAGATAAGGCATTTGTATTAGGGCAGTTACAAGACGCTCTTAATCAATAACTTATCGTTATCGAAAGCTCCCATCATGATGGGAGCTTTTTTTTAGTTCGACAATAGACCGCAGGGAAAGTCAGTATCGTGTTATAGCAAGGGCTTTTATTACATGGCTGCTTGACCACCAGCATCAAGAGATAATTATGCCACTGAGTTTATAGTAGGACGCGTCCTACTACCCAAAAACCGCCCTAACCAAACAAAGTTTTGCTGAACTCTTCTAATTGAGCAATCTGCTCAGGCGTTGCATTGTTCAGTTCAATTTTCGACTTTGTTTTACTCACGACTTGGAATGATACCGATACCTTCCCATTCTTTGCCCACGATTGAGGTTCCTTATTAATGCCCCCCAATTTAGGAGAAACAGGACTCCAATCTTTCAACCGTGCAATAAGCTCTTTGTTCACTTCCTCTGCATTCATGGCTTCGAATTCTGAGCGGTTTTCGTCAATCCATTTCGTGAAGGCACTTTGCTTATCTTCACTCTCTGAAACCGTGCCGATCAATTTACGAAGGAACTTGGCATCTCGGCTACTAAAGGCATAGTTTGAAAACAGGCTCTTCAGACTGTCAGGCATCGAGTAGATAGCGAGGGAGAGTGAGATGTCTGATTTTTCGTATAGACGTTCTTTCTCTAATTTGTACGCCGACCAATCATTCACTTCCATCAAACGAGAATAGAGCTTGCCCTTTTCGTAGTAATTGAAAGACGTTTTGATGTCAGACGACGCCACCAGCCAGGTAATGGTTTCAGGTGTTGGGATTTGATCTAATATTTCAAAGTCCAGCCCCACTTTTTTATCCATGGCAATATCAGTACGACATGAGCCATCCACGACATAGATCAGGCCATCTTCACCTTGGTAAGCAAGTACAGGTGAAATTTGCATACCGAACTCGATTTCATCACTCATCTTGTTGAGTTGAATCGTATTGCGGCTCGACTGTTCACGAACGTTGTCCACGTCAATCCTAACCAAAGTCATAATCTCATCGTATGACAAGGTACGTTGGATAGCACGGTAGCTTGTACCATCAATGGACTTAATCTCACGACCTGTTTGCGCAAAGTCCAGCTTCTTAGTCTCAGTTAAAAACTCTTGGAGACTAATGCCGCCCTCCTTTAGTGAAGCTTCAATGGAAGCCAACTTCCCCTGTGCTAAGGTCATAGTGGTTTCGCGCTCATTACCACCCATGAAGGCTTGGGGCTTGCGTTGTGAGCTCGACACACTCTCCACTTCAGGTTCAGTGATTGAAGGTGATTCTTGTGCGGCCTTAGCAGCGTTAGCAGCAGCGATTTTCTTTAGACGGTTATTGGCCATGATTATTGCTCCTCACCTTTGTCCTGTTGTTTCCAAACGTCCGTGATCAGCTTATGAATGTCGGCCACCACTTCTTTACAGTTTGCCTGCGCCGCTTCCAACGCTTTACCTTTCTTACTGTCCATTGACCTAGAAAATTCGAATACACTGCTATGCTCGGACGCACAACGTTTCACGGCTTCACTGTGTTTCATTTTGGTCGACAATACCGCGTCGCCAAACTGACTGACTAGTGCATTGAAGATATCCAGTTCAGAGTCACTGCCCTTCCAGTTGGAAATGACAATCTTCGCAAAATCGTAGCCTTGATGACCTTTAGCAATGAAGTTGCCGATGATGCTGTCAAGATATTGAAAGTACGCACAAGTTGCATCGGTATCGTTATGTTCCGCCTTACACGGAATCAGCACGCTAGTCGCAGCGAAGTAACTGTTCAACGTTGCAAAACCCAATGAAGGCGGAGTATCAATCAATATGATGTCAAACTCACCATCGAGTGCATCTAAGATATTTTTCAAACGCGTTGTAGGGTCAACATTCTGCTTCTTCAAATCGTCGCTGGTACTCAAAGATTCCGTGTCTCTATCAGACTGGGACGCAGGGATAATTTTCAGATTGGGGATGAGCGTATCTGAAACGGCGTTGCGCACATCGTCTTGAAACGTCTCTGTATTAGGATCAAGAGTCATCAAGTCGCCAATGCTGGTGCGAGCGTCAGAAATATACTTAGCTCCATTTCGCTCAATGTGTTTGGTTTCGTGTTTATGCACTGGAGGGTAGAAACTTGTCAGAGTTGACTGGCCATCCATGTCAATAAGACAGATCTTGTAACCAACATGATAGTTAATCGCCAAACCTGTTGCTATTGTATTGGACAGTGACGTTTTAGATACCCCGCCCTTTTGGTTTTGAACGGCAATAATCTGCGTCTTTTGTTTCGCTGTTCTTTGGAATGGTTTGTGTCTTTTCTTAAGAACGGTGGTATTCGGCATGTTATCGCGGATCAAGTACAGCTCTTCAAGAGTCAGGTAGTACTGAATACCAACCTCAGCATAGCGTTTAGGATCGATACCTAACGCTTTCGTTAAATCGGTCAATACCTTTTGAGAACATTCGAGGTACTTCAATGCCTCAGCTTGTGTGAAAGAACGAGGTTGCTTTTCATTTGTTTCGCGGCGCAATTCCAAGAATTTAGCACCTCCGTCCCCAAGTTCGTCAACTAATTCAAGCGTCTTGAGCTGTTTCTCTGTCATTGTTCCCATAGCAATATCCACCAGTGGCCTGTTTGAAAGCTAGTATGAACCAATATTAAAGGTAAGAAAAGATATAATAAGTCAATTTTGGATAAATTTATTGAAATTCGACTTACGATACAGTTTTAAACTAATGATGTACTTTTCTGCAAAAGATAGGGGAACGATAGAGGAAAAAACAAAACACAACAAAAACAATAACTTAAAATAGTAGGACGCGTCCTACTATTGTACTTATCGGCCATGTTGTGCAATTCATAAACGGACGTGAGTAAGGAGTAATGGGTTTGAAGCCACCACTAACATACGAAAAGTCAGCTCTGCGATACATAAACGCGGGAACTGACTGAATGTTAGGCTTCAATGTATGAGAAAGAAATTTTGTTGTAGTAGTGACCAAACAGGTGTGATGAGAATGTGGAAATGCCAACAAGATGAAAGCAAATCAGAATGAAGCTAGTCACACTAAACAATCAAAATCTCTTACTATTCTGTCATGATGACAGATTGGAACACGGGTAAAATGCCGGAAATATACTCTACGACACTTGCTCCATTAGGTATTCAAAAGCGGTTTCTACCTGTGCTTCTGTCATCGAATCAAATTCAAAGCGTTCCATCGATTCAATTAACTGACTGGGTACAGGTTGTGTGTCGTGATCAGAGTGAGTGCTCGGCACTTTAGTTGTATTCATGTATCTATCACCTTCTTGTCTTTGATGAGTAGATACTAAATCAACAAAACACCCCCTCCCCCCATATTGGCGTTAGGTAAGCATAAACAGGGGCCGAGAATAGAAAACGGGGGGAGATTGGCTTTGAGGTGCAGCACCGAATATTAAATTTTCGTCTCTAGCTGGCTTGAAGAGGACTCTTCATCGAGACAACTAGAGTGGAATTGATAGCTAAAGACTTTCACTAATTCTTGCTCACGAAAACTCGCCACAACAGCAATTTGGTAACCCATCGTAAAGAAGTCGTCATAAGAATAAGGGATCTGTGTTAATCGCTCACCGGTATCAGTAAAGCCAAGTACCCATGTATTGGTGCTTGAATCGAAATCAATGATGGTCAGTAGAATTGAGCGTCTTGCATCGAATCGATACACAGAATTGGTGGCCATGGAAAAGGCAAACCCAAATTCATCGTCCATAGTAGGTTCAGCCGGGACACGAGCATCAGCAAACAGCTTACAGGCAGATAGCTGACTAAGGAGAGCTTCAGAACTGCCTTCTACTTTATTGAAGAAACCAGATATCGCTCCGAGGAAAGTATACCCGCGTTTATTCGCCATCTTTGCAAGACCAGGTAAATCAGATTGAGCTTCACTGTCAATCAGAATCGCAATTTCTGTCTTCACCACCGTTTTTCGCCATATCGGTACTAACGACATCCAATGGCTCATAGGAAGACCGGTATACCCTTGTTCAGTTTTCAACGTTGCAAAATATCCAGAATCCACAGGGTAAATTGTCAGAACAGCAAGGGTAAAATTACTTGTGCCAGAAGTAGGAAAAAAACTGCAATCTGAATGGAAACATGTCGTCGAGTCAACGGAGAGGATGTCGTTATCTATCCAAGACATTGACGCCTCGGGAACTCGAAAACGGACCAGAACATCTCTTTCACGCACTGCCTTATATTCCTTGGGAAGACCTAACATAGACATATGTGGCAAGTTAATGTCATCAGGATGTGTTCGCAAACTCTTCACGACTTGCTGGTGGATATACACATCGGCCTGCTCTTGAGTACACTCAACTTCTTTGACAGAGCCGGTATCGCTGCGCTTAGTTTTGTAGATCAGTTTTTTGGAGCGACCACTCACTACAGAATGAGTGAGGAATACATTCTTCTTCCCTTGCGTGATGATATTCGCAGTAGGCAGTCGCTCAGGTTCGTTGTAAGTTTCAGTGTTCGTCATTAGTACCCCCACCCGCCCATAAAGCCATCAGAACCAAGAGTGGTTGGCGATGGGTTATCAGTTGACGGTTGTTCTGTTGCATCTTGAACCGGAGGAATAAATTCCATTTTTGGTCCATCAGTGGAACCTGCACGCTTAATCAAATCAGCAGCAGACTCACCTGTGTGTGTAACTACCTTCGAAGTACACACAGTATTGGTGTTCTTGATTGGCTGTCCAAAGGTGTTAACAGGAACGTTGTTTTGGTTTGAACTTAATAATTGCTTCTCTTTCTTTCCACGAGCGATCTCGTGGTCCATGGTGGATTTCATGTTCGTCCACATATTATCTTCTACGCTCATGAGCGTTTTAATACGACTGCGGTAATGAGGCTTATCGAAACCGAGTTGATTGAACAACAAGCGCATCATTCTACGAATTGCAGATTTCTTACGCATCTGACCAACAAATGCAGTATTCCAAACCGACTGGTTAGAACTGAAACTCATAGCCGCCATAAGCTCGATCTCATCCAACTCTTCACGGGATAGTGCTTCACAATAAACATGCCCTCCCAGTGTCTCCCCAACAGCATAAGCACATAGTAAGTCCCCACTTGCATAGGCACCTTGAGAAGTATGCTCAGGCAGTGAACGAGAGCCATGATAGACAAATTGGTCATTGCTAAAAACTTGATCCGCTGTAACTTGCGCCATTTCACCTGACTCGAACGCTAAGTGAATCAGTCCGTGGTATGTCGGCATAAATTCCAACACGAAGAAATTCGATACATAATCGTGACGATACAAAAAGGTGCCGTGATTCAAGCCTTCCTCAACAGACAAACCAATGGTCGCTTGGTTCAGTATGCTCCAATACACTGAGTTCGCATCCATATTAGAGGTAATCGACTCACCAAAGCTTTCCAGAATGTATGCCACATATTCCAGCTCTAAGTCTGTATCAAGACCCGATTGGTTCTCAGCAACGATAGTCGAAAAATGAGGACGTGCAGCCTCGACTGCTTGTAATACTAGTGATTGATTAGTCATGATAGCGCCCTCCAATTAACGGCAGTACTTCGGAATAGTGATAGAAGTGATTCCTGATAGATTCACGCGTTTTGTCCATACGCCTGTAGAAAGGCAAGTCGCCAATGTATGTAGCCCATCTTTGAACTTAATCATCGATTCTTCCTTTCTTTGTAAGTCATAGACTTCACATAAATCAGCATCGACATACTCAATGCATGCAAACAAGAAGGCACCCAAGTTCACCTCAAGCAAGCTTGCTACGTAGGTATAGAACGCTTCTTGAATGTGATATCCCAAGTTACCCGCTTGCTTGGCAAACGCATCAGGGTCCGTACTCGCAGTTGTTTTTACATCAACGGCAATACAGTCGAAGCGTAGCCAGTCAAAGCGACACTTGAGCCACAAGCCAGTTTCTGGGCAGCGAGCGATAAAGGAGATCTCTGGTAACCCATCTTGAATCAATGCATCTGCATCAACATTATCTCGACATGTTTCGTGTACGCGGTGTGCATCGTCCCAGACAATGGCATCAATCGCTTTTTTACCTTTATGGATAGCCTTATTGTTGTGCTCTTCTAAAACCGTATCCCAAAATTGCAGGGTCGGTTCTACTGCCAATAACTCTTTCATCAAACGCTCTTTATTGGCGCTTTTTGGCACATTAGGGATGTTAAGCTTCTCAACAAGCGCTTGCATTTCTGCGACCGTTCTAAGGGCATTTGGGTAATCAGCTGGCACAATATCGCGGTAATAGCGGTCATAGAACCCATGAGGCTCTAGGACCAACTCATGACCATAAGTGCCTGCATCAAAGGTGCGTTGCAGCGACTTCGACACGGTTCTACCACGGTCAATATCGCTTATGTATTTTCTGTAAAAGTGGGCAGGGGATTTCTTTACAAGCAGTTTCAACTGAGATGATGAATACGCGGGTAGGGCATGGTAAACCTCGTTCTCCATACCAATGTAAATCCCCTCGATGAGCTCACCTTTTTCATCGAGCCAGCTCGGGGACCCATCTTTGTTGTATGCCTTAAGCACATCACAAGTACTACCATCAAATTTGAATGGAGTAACCGAATCTCTTAGCGAGCTAATCATTTCAGTAATCATAATATGCCTTCTTAAACTTGTTTGTGATGTTATGAATATACATCACGAAATCCATTTTTTAGTAGTAATCTCCCCCCACTTTGAAAATTAGCGAATTCTCCTTGAGCCCTTATATATCAATGTCTTTGAAAGAAATCCTAACTGTCTAAACCAGTCCAAAATCGGTGTATAACCAATGATGACAGAATCAAAAATGGACATCGAATATGCTAGGTATGAACTATGTAATTCCATACGCCAAACACAGAACAAATACTGGCAGTGGCGCAGGTGTGCCGTTGATATTGAAATCGAAAGGGCTCGCAAATGGTGAAGGACTTTATGGTGATTGCTTTAACTTGCCGATAAAGCAAGGCGGGGTGTGGTTGAAAGAAGCCGAAATGGAATCAATGCTCACGAGCACGCTGGTGGAGCTCGGTAAGATACCGAAGAAATTTATAATCACCCGGTTGAACTTAGGACCAAAGGCTGTTCCTGATGAGTTGTTTCTCAATATCTTTGCGAGACATCCTCTGCCCTCAAATGTGAAGCTCAATGGTGTTTGGGCAAGAACGCTTATCCCCGAGTCGCCGTTTGTACTTTCTGTTATCGACCTGCGTGGCCAGAAGTGTGAATTATCCGTGACGGAAAAAGTCAGCCTGCTGCTGGGCAATGTATCCGGAGAAGTCGCGATACTGTCAGACTCCCCTTATACGACCTTTCCAAAGTGCCAATATCAAGCCAAGATGCTGAACGCGGATTATGACAATGATGGCCGTGTAGCTGGGCGGCTATTGAATTTTGAACAGCTACAGCTTTCTAATGCGGCTGCGCTTTTGATCGATGAATCTACGAAACCAGAAAGACTTCAACAAGTTCTCCATTGGTGTGAGTTGTATCAAATAAAGGTCCGAAAGATAGACGCACGGCACGGTCAACAATAAATATTGCCAATTAACGCCCGAAAATTGGCTCTTTAATTGAAAACATCGTTTGAGGGAAACGTTACCTTATTACCGTCTTTACGTTTATTGGTAACTCTATGATCCACTTCCTAACTATTGCTGCCGCCATTTGGGTACTTAAGTATCTGATGGAGCGCTTCCAAAAGAGCAGAGTACTCGTGTTTATCACGGGAATAGTTGGTGTACCTTTACATGAACTCGGACATTACCTGATGTGCAAATTGGTTGGGTTTAAGGTAACCGAAGTGAAACTGTTTCAAATGCCGACTCAAGATAATCCCGTGCTCGGCTACGTAAATTACGAATACCCAATGACCATCTCCGGTTCAATTCGAAAAGTAATAGTCAGTATTGGCCCAATTTTCACAGGCATCGTCGCACTGTATTTCCTCTCACCACAAGTGACACCGTATCTTTTTAATAACAACACAATTGACCTAACGTTGTTCATGAATAAAGCAGGGTGGCAACAGTGGTTTCTCATCTGGGTTTTATCTTCAGTAACACTGCACATGCTTCCATCTCTCACTGACATCAAAATCGCAATGGCTGGCTCACTGTGGATTGGGGTGTTTACTTATGTCGGCTTAATCTACGCAGCTTCACACACCACAACCGTTCTAAGCAGCGTCAATATCTATCTGGAAGAAATGGCAGGTTTGATGAGTGTTGGGGCAATCATCGCAACGGTCCCAGTCGCTATAACGCTACTTCAATTTATTTTCTCAACTATGAGTTCGCGTATGTATAACAAAAGCGTTAATTCATTAAAAAGAGACTAGACCAATGAAAATGACTCAAAAGAAAACATTAGCTGCGTTCATGATTTCAATCATGGCAGTCGGTTGTGCATCTAACGACATGACCAAATTGGAAGTAGAAAAGGCGAAGCATGACGCAACGGTTGACCGTGTGGATGAGACACTGAGTAACATTCCATCTTGGTACATGAAACCACCGAAGTCTAACGGTGAAGGCTTTTTTGCAGCCGGAACAGGAATGAGTTCTGACTTAGACATGGCGGTAACCAAAGCGAAGATTAACGCTGAGTTCGAATTGGCCAAGAAATATCGCCAAATCGTATCGGGCAGTGAACGTGCGTACACATCAGAAACAACCAATTCAGCAACAACGGAAAGCAAAGTCGTATCGTTGACTGAAAAAACGATCGATAAGCTGGTGGCCAATGCACAACTGTCTGATTACGACGTATCGGATACTGAAGTTATTCGAGAAGGTACTCAGTACCGCGTCTATTTGCTGTCATTCATGCCATACGATTCGAACAACGACGGTAGTGATGATTTATTCCGTGATGTGCGAGCCTCAAGCGACATTGCCTTTAAAGACTTAGAGCGTCGCGTGGATAAAGCAACGAACGGCAACACGGGTGAGTAGGGTGGTGCTGCGTGAAGGCAATCAATCATCAAATCACAACAGCAAGCGCCTATTACATCTGCATGAATACCATGCAAGACACATTCTATTGGATGTCATTTGCAGGTATGGGTTTCGCAATGTTAGGAGCATTACTGCCTGACATTGACACGAGACATAGCAGGGTAGGGCGCATTGTACCGTTCTTGAGTATACCGATTGAAGGCATTCTTGGGCATCGAGGAGCGTTACACAGTTTACTTGCTGCGTTTGGGCTGTGGTTCTTGTGTGCGACGTATGAGTTTCCTTGGGCATACTCGCTGACTTTTGGCTATATAGCTCACCTGGTAGGAGATGCCTGTACGAAATCGGGAGTCAATTTCTTTTGGCCGATAAGCACTCGATATCGAGTGCCACTGACGCCAGCCAGTAACGGCTTCTTTGAGGCTGTCACAACACTTGGATGTGTCGCATTGGCGAGTTGGGTTGCATTGAGATAAGTCCAACCTGTGGTTCAGCTATGGATACTGGTTAAGAAAGTACATTGGATAGGATCAATATCACATAAAACCCGTGTGAAACGCGGATTTTGTGTGTGAAAAACAAAACAACACGGAAAACCTGTAATAAGTTACGGGTTATATGTGATGGAAGCACGGAAAATATGTGTGACCATATCTAATAACCACTAAAAACACGGATATATTGTGTGATTAATCGAAAAAGCATGTGTATACACGGATAAAATGATCAACAAGGGGGTTATGAATAGGAAACATAAGCAGGATAAGACCAAATAGCGTGAAGAGTGTACATTTACCGAGCACAAAACCATCAAAACAACAGTACTTCCTGTTTGTTAGCTTAAACGGAAAATATGTAATGTATTGATGACTGTTACGGAGAACTGGGAGAAGAACGGTTTTACCACAAACTAGACACTCACCAAGTGAGCGAAACACGGATAATATGTACATTTACACGGATAAACTGATCATCAAACCTCTTGGTTAGGTTCGTCGTTAAAAAACACGGATTAAATGTATTAATACGCGGATAAACTGATCATTGAAAGCAGTAGAATTGTCATGTCAGCTGTATAAACACGGATTGAGAGTAATACTACACGGATAAACTGATCATTAAAGACCGGTATTTGCCCCCACGCCTGTCATGTGACACGGACAAACTGATCTAAATGAACAGGGCTTAGGTGTGTCTTGGCACAAAACACGGATAAATAGATCAAGAATTCACTATGATTGGATGCATTTCAACCAAATAGAATATATGAGCGTGAGTATAAAACCTATAGTTATCGCAACTACCCTACATATAAAACTATATAAAACAATATCATAGCGAATTCAATGAAGTGATATCTTACAGTGTAAACGTACACGGAATATCTGTAGTGTTACACGGATAAACTGATCACATACGAGATAAATAGTTTGGTTTAGACATTGATACTATCGTTATTGGACGTGTTTAAAGGTATGAATGTGCGATTAATAATCAAGAAGTTGAAAGCGTTATAACCGATGACGAAGATGCCACCAGCGAACTTTCAATGCATGCGGAGAGTTTTTGTAGAAATACACGGATTTCTAGAGTTAATAACGGAAAAGCTGTGATGCTAACACGGATAAAGTGTTATACTTCCAGATAGTAGAAAATACAGTTGAGATTAGGCATGGATATGGTCAATACCTCGAAGAAGCATACACTTCCAAAACAGTTTAAAAAAGCGCATAAGCTTGTATTCTCCCAGCAAGACCTCACACAGCGTGAGGCAGACCTGTTTGCCTTAATGATAGCGCACATGAAGCCTGAAGATTGGGAGAATAATAACACGCCAACCTATCAATTCACATCAACTCAGCTTTCGCGATGGCTAAACATTGATCCAAAGGAACTAGCAAAGACACTCCGACCTGTTGCAGATAGACTGACTAAGAAAAATATTGGTGTGTTAGTTGAAGATGATACCAAGGATATCCAAGAGTTCGACTTCATCTCAATTTTCAAACGAGTGACATACAAAGATAGACGCCTGACAATGAAGCCGAATGAAGAGCTCAAAGATGCCTACATCGAGTATAATAATAGCTACGCTCTTATTACTACACAGAGCTTTCTTAGCCTTAAAAAAGAGTATGCCAAACGTCTCTATGAAATACTTAGTCGTTTCAAAGGCGGTGGGACTTACCTACAAACCTTTGATATTGAAGACTTAAAGGGCTTATTTGGACTCCATGACCCTGCAGGGAAGATCAAATCAGGAAAACGTTCTTTTTCCAATAACAGCGTATTTATTGATCGTTGCATCAAAGCCAGCATTAAAGGTATAGAAGAAGACTCAGAAACAAATCAAGAGATCATGTTCTACGACTCTGAAGATGGCAGAACCCATGGCTATGAGGTCTACCGTGAAGGTCGTAAGATATCAAAGATCAAATTCTTGTACCGTTGGGTTGAGAAGAAAGGCCCAGTTCAAAAGCTCAACATTGAAGATATAAAGCGGATAATCTCTTCATTAGAAATGAAGCGTGTCGGGGGAAGTGAGCTCACTACTGATGAGCTAAAGAACCTTTCACACTGTTATACGTCAATAGGCGAACAAGACAGAGCAAGCAAGATAAACGTAGCTATCAAGCGTCGTGAAAAAGAAGAAGAACAACGTGTGGAAATGGCTCAATCAATTGAAAGCTTCCTTAACGAAATTAACAGCCTATCTGTTGATGATAATTACTAATAAAAACAGAGGCTTAATTAACTTATGCACAGCTCAAAACTGTGCTAAAAATCTATTCAGTGTCAACATGGTGAAAACACGGATAAAGTGTGTGTTTGAAGAGAGCTAAATGATCAATAAACAAGGATATACAGATCAAAGAATCGGATAGAAAGATCATAAGTTCGGGTAAGATGATCATATGTTCGGAAAATGAGATCAAACATACGGGTAATGTGTAACTGAAACCGATAAAAGTTCTTTATAAACAATTACTTAAGATACTCCATAGTTATTATAGATCCCATAGTTCCAATACTAATAATAGATATTAATAGTTATTAATATAGAGTGTAGATAATATTAGAAGTTAGAACACATGGCCACAGATCTTCATGTATTGCTTTTCTCTTGAATCCAAACGCAGTTCCAAATTGACATCTATTGGCATTAAAAAAGAACCCTTATTGATCGGGTTCTTTTTTTCGTTCAAGAGAAGCCATCTGCACTACTCTGGTTCGTCAGCTGAAATCACCCATTTATCAGCCACCAGCCGCGTTAGAAAGGCATCGAAGAATTCTTTTTTACCGAAGTATACCCATTTCATGAAAATCATTGTTGCAGTAGCTACACAGCACCTTAGTTATTGCTTCATTCACTTGATAGTGAATTTCTTGGATATACACATGGTACGAATCTTCGCCATCACCGAACGCTAGAATCACCCCTTTTTGAATCAGTTCAGAAGGGAGTTCCAATTCCTTTTTGTACGTTGAATCGATGAACTTATAGAAGTCGGGGCCGGTGTCCCTCGCGGAAGTAAGTACAACGTGACTTTTCTCATGGTAGATAACCTTTGTTTTGATCTCGTGGTGATTTCTTATGTATACATCAACGACCATTTCAATGAAGGAAAATGAAAATAAAAGAGTTGTTCAAGTTAGGAAACTGAAAATGCCAAGGGTAAAGTGTCTTTTTAGAAAAAAAAAAGGCCCCGCTCCAATGCAGGGCAACTTTTATTATTGTTAAGTCGAAGCCTATCCCCAGGTTATCCGACTTTTCACCACACGTAACTGTCACCACACAGCACGCCAAAGAAGACTGAGGCAATCTGCTTAGGTGTGCTGTGTGACGGTTGCTACACGCGATGAGGGATCAGTGAAAAATACATTTTCAATAAATTCAGTCGAGGACTGGTATGATCAACGGGACATATCACCCGACTAATAAGGGAACTACCGGATAGTGGCAGAGAACTTAGAAGATTTTGAGAACTGAAGTAATTATAATAATGGTGTGTGGTTTTGTATAGTTTATATGCAAACCGGCTGGCTTAACTTTGAACTTGGTGGAGCCGCTGGTGGTTGGCTTGTGGCACAATGACGACAGGCTATAGCAATATAGTGACTAGCTTGTGGCACTATAAGTAAAAAAAAACCCCCGAAGAACGGGGGAGTATGTGTGGTGATTTCGTAGTTATGCCTTACTACTTATAGTTAGTCTGCTCCACTCCCTCCTTGGAGTGACTTTGCAGGGCCATACGAGTAAATACCTCCACACCAATGCACGATGCTTCCTACTTACTAACTGCCTGCCTATTAGTCTGATTTACTAGTTGGCTATATTGAAGGTTCACTTCTTCAAGCATCTGTTGACGACTGATTAACCCCCCGAACTTTTTTTCACCAATATAAAAAGTCGGAGTTCCAGTAAGTTTCAGATCTCTAAAAAGTTTATTATTTTTATTTAAAATAGCACTAACTTGTGACGAATTCGCTGCCTTTTTGATGATCGAGCTGTCTAATCCCATCAGTTCAGCAAGCTCATATGCCTTCTGCGGGACGGACTGCTGCATTGAAAGAAGCTCTTTGTGGAATGCTGGATATGCATTGGGAGAGATCTGATTTACAGCAATGGCTATCTTTGCTAATTCAGTGGAATTAGCACCTAAAATGGACACATCTTTATACACGAATCGGATGCGTTTGTCTTTACCTAAAAGGGGAGCCAACTCCGTTGCACCCCTTTTACATACTCCACATGCGTAGTCAAAAAACTCCACCACAGTGATCTCTCCAGCTTCATTAAGAACCGGCGTATCTTCATCATAATACAAAGATTTTGAAAACATTTGTTTATGCTTCATTGTTTGGTATGTCCTCACGGATTCCACTCCTGCGATTAAGAGTTCAGGGTTTGATTGGAACGCTTTCATAAGCATCGAGTTGAATTGTTGTTGTGACATTTCAACTTCAGAAGCTGATGCGGTAGCTGCAGAACCAATTGCCAAAATTGTGAATAAAGTCGTCGCTGTCTTCTTGAACAAAGGTGCCATCATTAGATTCCTCGATTTGAGTGGTCGTAACATAGTGCTCGATGAACAACGTTATGTTTTCAATTAAGAGAACTTTTTTTCGAGATAGATTGAAACGGGGGGAGAAAATTGACGCGATGATCGGGGAAAACCATAATGAGTTTACCCACCCCAGTTATGAAAAAATGTATGGAGCGTTACTATGGACCCGATCAGTAGAATGAATTCCCTCATTACAGAAAGCTTTAATTCTGTAAAAGAATCGCAATCAGAAGTGCTTGAAACATTGGCCACTACAACAAGGAAGGTGTTCAAAGAAATTACTCAAACAACACCGAATTGGAGGCAGAAGCTTTCAGAAATTGCCAATGATGCAACTTGCGCCAATTATGTTGGCCACGTTGTCTCTAACAGACACACTCCAGCAGAGCTACTTCAGTCACAGGCAACTGACGACTTTGTTCTTAACGAATTACAAGTGACAGCGTTCGTGGTTTACGAAATGGTGGAACGAGGTTGCCCTGAGCCGACTCAGCTCAAAGATCTGAATACTGCTATCCAGAACGTAACGCTGAAGTCATTAAACAGTTTCCGCAAGTTACTACGCCGCCATAACTATGATATCGACTATCTTTCAGATCGTGTACAAGAGGCTGCCTTGGAAACGATTCGTGCTGCACGCTGCTATAAGCATACGGGTATAGCGAGCTTTGATACTTACGCGAGCGCTCGCGTTAAGACCGTTGTATCAAGAAAAGAGCTCCACCATACACTGATGGTGAAAGTATCAGACCGGGACATTTCAGGCGCTTATTCAAAAGCAATTGAAATTAATTCCGAGAAAACCAACAACAAGCTGACCCCAGATTCCAGTGCATCATCGTACTTACCCAAACCATTGTATGACTTTGAGCAAGGTTCGAACGACAATCGATATGGGGTAACTAGTGGATGTAGCGACAATGTGGTGTCGGATTTGACGCATCTTAAGTTGAGACAGCACTTGATTGCCCAGTTAAAGACCCTCAATGCGAACGAGAAAATTGTGATCATGAATGAGATGGGATTAGTAGCCGGTACATTGAATCGAAACGACTTGGTTGAATCTCTCGGTTTCTCCTCGTCTCGATATACCCAAGTTAAGACAAGCGCCTTACAAAAGCTAGGCGCACATAAGTCACTTTCTAAGTCATGGGAACGTGCGCTTGCTTAGTTGATGAACTCAATTCCACTCCCATTGGGACTGTTGTTTGGCAGAGTATCGTTAGTTTCGGTATTCTGCTTTTTGTTGTCGGTCCTTTGGTATTGATCAGCAATAGGTGACGCAGCTGGTGGTGCGCTTTGCGTGTAATTGAAGGAATCTTTAATTTGAGCGTATTTTCCAATGAAGGTTGTTTTTGCAGAGCCTATAGCTGATTTACGAGCTTTGCTAATAATCAAATGAGCGACACCAGGTTCATTTTGAGGATCATACATTTCCGGTCGATAAATAAAGCAGATGATATCCGCATCTTGCTCTAGCGAACCTGACTCTCGTAAGTCGGAATTCACTGGGCGTTTATCAGCACGCTTCTCGATATCGCGAGACAATTGGGATAGTGCTACAACAGGTACTTGTAACTCTTTCCCCAACGCTTTGAGCTGTCGTGATATTTCTGAGACTTCTAAATTTCTATTATCAGTTTTGTATTTTTCACTGGTTAGTAACTGAATGTAGTCCACACCAATACCAGAAATCTTTCCATTATGCTGCCGATAAAAGCGACGTGCGCGACGACACAACTCCTCGACGGTCATTGAGCCGTCATCCATCTCAATATTGTAATCACCGGATCTACCTAGCGCAGATGAACAATCAGCCCATTGAGTATCACTCATGCTGGCGTTTCGAATATTACTCAGTGGTACGCTTGCCAAGTTAGATAGCAAATTCTCTCCAATCGATTCTGAGCTCATTTCAAGGGAGAAAAATAAGAATGGTGCATCGTTTTGATAACTTGAGTTTTTGATAACGTTCAGGAGTAAGGTGGTTTTGCCATGAGATGGACGGCCTGCAAGGATGATGAAATCTGCAGGTCGGAATCCACCAAGTGCTTCAAAGCATGCAAAGCCCGACTTAAATGCATTAAATTCCCCTTTGCTTCTGCGCTCCATGTTGTCCAGCGTTGCAGCAAAGGCATCTTTCAATGAAATTGGGCCTTGCTCATTGTCCTTTTCCACTTCGTCATAAGACTCAACAACAGAATGCATCGAACCTATGATTTCATCGGTCGTCTTGTTTGACGAACATTGTGTTAATAGCTTTTGAAGCTCCACCTGAAGTGTTCGTTTGTTGTTAGTGTCGTTGATTTGCGAAACATAGTCAGAAAGAGCATTTATGTTTGCTGGTTGCGCTAGTGACTCCATGGCAACTGTAGTAATCGCGTCGACTCCCTCTTGCCCATACTCAGCGTATACACGCGCTTTAATCGTGTTTAAATCGATTGATTGTTTATCTTCGTGCAATTGGAAGCAGGTATCGATGAGAACCCGTGTCGCTGTATCACTGACAACGTTAGTTTCTAGGTCGAGTTCGTCAATAACGCCATCGTGGGAGAGGATGAGGTTAATCACTGGGTGGTATAAATTAAACTTTAACATGGTAATGCCCATCGGATACTAGGACATAGTTGATACAACTTTTGAGAGTGAATTTAGAGAATTGAGTGGGGGAGGTGGTAGGGAAACCCAAAAAGTTAACAACGGAGTGGGTTCAATCGCAACAATCAAACGATTGGATTTTTGGGTTTCCCAAATTACTAAAGCGAGGCGTCGATGCCTCCCTCATAATCAAAATCGACGGACTCTGTTGGAGAGCTAATCAATGCGTCGATGATGTTATTGCGTCGTGTCGTGTGGTATTTGCCTGACGGAAGTTTTTGCATAAATCCATCGGTGACCTGGTTGATGTCCAACGAGTAGCCCAGCTTCGAAATCTCGCCATGAAGTTTAAACATCACGTTATCCGATATGTAGTGATAAGCGGTACTGCGCGAGATGTTGGCGTAGGTTCGATAGAGCTCTTCACATGGTTCCATTTTGAACTCATCTTCCAAAAGACTTGAGCTGCATTGAGAAAATAACAAGTTTACTCGTGCATCTAAGTAATCGGTGCGGCTGGGTGTGAGCATATACACGGCCAAACACGCGAAGGCGACAATTAAGCACGCAGTGGTTCTGACAGGGACACACTTTGTATTCATTTCCATAACGTTTCCAGTTCCATTCATCAAGACAACCAGTACGAGAAATATGGCATAGACACTGACGTAGAAATGTAATTAGTGGGACGATTTTATCTGTTTACCTCATTTGAAGACGATCCCTCATCATGTGATTGGGATCGAGTGCCATTGTCAAATAAGAAGCTTAAATGGCTTCGCTAATTCGTAAACCCAAGTGATTAGACGTGTATAACTGACAGTCAGAGTCTAAATCCTCTTAGAGTTGCCGGGGTAGTTAATGAAAAAGATGGTTGTATTGTTGAGTTTGATGACGGTCGCTTCGGTTGCACTCGCTGATAATTCAAACAGTGAAACGACGCTAAAGCTCCCTGCGAATTCAGTCGCTTGCTATGAAACAGTTGCAGGAAGGTGTGATTTCCTGACTACGAAATCGTAGAACTTAAACCAGTAGCAGCGTAACAAGGAGATAATAATGACAAACCTTCTTTTAATCATTTCAGTTGTGATAGCGACATTGGTACTCCAAAAGACGATTGCTTATTTGCGAAACGCTAAGGAAAAAAGTAATAAGGAAAAAGCATTAAAGCTATTGAAAGCCAACGGTTACGAGCCTGAATTGTACCTCGCGACTATCGGAACGGACGATCCTCAACTGAGAGATGCTTTAGACCAGTTCGCATTCACTGGTCATGTAATCAAAAATCGTCACGGAGACATAATCGGGGGGGGTAGTTCCTAAAGCAAAACCTGGTTTAACTAAGCCTAGCTTGAAGCTAGTTGTTTCAAATGACTAGTGAGGGACAGAACGTTGTCGGGTACTTCCCTCATCAAAAACTTCCGCTCAACGAATGAAGATTAAAGATGAAGAGAAAAGGTGTATCACCACAGGAACATACTTAGTCAATACTGACTTTCAATCATTGGCCACGAAAAGGAGAATCACCGTGTTTTTCTTGCCAGATATCCATGACACAAAATTAGATACTGTTGCTTTATCAAACGCGAGTAGATGCAGCATTGTTGCTGAAGTCGCAGGAGAGAAGTATGTCCCGAGAGACTTTCTTAACTTACTTGTGGTTGGCGAGGGGGGCAAAATCGGCAGTAAAGTAAAAAATACTAACGATTCCTATGACTTGGGTCCCGCTCAGGTGAATACAATCCATTCCAAATACATCTTACGAAACTACCCTAATAAGTCTTGGGTAGATGTTGCCACTGACCCTGTTCTCAATATCCGTATCAGTGCAGATATATTCAAAGGATGCCTTACCTACGCTAAGGGTCATGTTTGGGAAGCCGTCGGTTGCTATAACTCAAAGACAGTCAACATCAAGACCAATTATCTAATCAGAACAATGAAAACTTGGGATTACATTCTGAAACGACCATCATTGAACTGCTCGGAGTATTGGTATCAGGATTAGAGCTAACTTCGACTCCCCAAATATCAAATAGCAGCTCAAATTCCCCTCGCTATTTAGCAAAATCGACTTCTACCACAAGTAATATGGGGTTCTCATGTTTATAGGAATTCATTATGTCGATACGTATAAATCGAAAGACACTGACCCTATGTGGCGTACTCGTACTGTCTGGTGTTCTGGTTCTAAAGTTCTCTTCTGTTTTCTTCGATGATTCTCATGCCTATGTTGGCCAGTGGAGCTCTGTATCGTCAGACGGCGCTGCAGAATTCAACGTCGGAGCTGACTACATTGAGGCGTTTGGGAAACGATTACCCGTTGACGTGATTGTTAATGATGACGGCTCTGTTTTGGCTCAGTCTCCAAACCAAAACTTTAGAATAACCAAAACCACCAGCGGTGTTGAGTTAACTGTTACACGTAGGTACATCGAAGAACCGGTCGAGAAGGTTTATGAGCTGACTCTAAAGCAGTAAGCGTTCGTAAAGACGTTCTAAATCAACTTCATATTACTGAGAGCCATCGTAACTAAATGATAGTGCTCAGACGTGTATAACTACTGCATTATTGAATCAGAATGAAACGCGAGAATGCTGGATATAAAGTACATCAAAGACACATTTAAAGTTCCTGTTTGGCAAGTGTTGTTGCGGTTACCTGAATCGTTTGTGGACACGAGACAAGTGGTGTCTGACTTTTCCTATCTTACGGACAGTGACTGTATGGTTATTCAAGGGACAGTGACTTCTATTTCTGAATCATACAATCGAACGACTGTCATTAATGGCAGCATTGTTGACTCCCGAAACGTCGCTCAACGTTTTTCTCATTTTGCCAAATTAGACAGTGAATACGGCCAACAATTGGCAAGTCGACTTAATGATCGAGGTTATTACTTGTGCAAAGTGAAACAAGTCGGAACCGCGCTGTTTATCAACCACCCGCAGCCATTGAATGAAAAATTCATTGGTAAAATCACTCCGGTCTATAAAGTCAAAAGTAAGCAACTCAAAGGGTTGAAGTATGCTGAGTTTTTGGAGCAGCATATTGATGAACTGATCCCATTGACGGCAAGAAAGATACGAGAAGAATTAGCGAAATTAAATCTAAGCAACGGGAAAATTAGACGGTTGTTAGAAGCGCACTCGCTGTGTTTAGAAGAGGTTTTGAGATTTGTGCATTTCCCAAATTCATTGGAAGAAAGTGAACAATGCAACGCTATACTACAAAGAATAGCAGCTACTTTGTTGTTCTCAGAAGTGGAAGGCGAACCAAATTTAACTCACCCATTTCAGCTCGACAAAGACGATACCTATTTCAATGATGTCGTCCCGTTTCAACTGACGGATGAACAATTGGATGCCGTGAGCGGTATCAAAGCCGCGATTAACAACAGAGCCCCACGAAGTGTCTTATTCGGGGATGTGGGGACGGGGAAAACCGTCATTGGCGCGATACTGACACGTCATGTTGTTGATGCTGGTGGTTGTGTCGTCATTATGGTTCCCAACCTAATATTAGGAGCCCAAATCTATAAAGAGATCGACAACTGCTGGCCAGATATTGGCATCGAGTTTTTATTGTCTGAGAGTGAGCATGACAACTTCGTAGGTAAAGGCTATCGATGCATCAACGAGATGACAGAAGACACCCGTGTCGTGATTGGTACGACGGCTTTGCTCCATCATCACAACAATATGCCTATCGACCTACTGTGGATCGACGAAGAGCAAAAAATGGGGCTTGAACAAAAAGAATCCACATTAATAACTCATGGCCGGACACATCTGTTGTTGTCGAGTGCGACGTGCATTCCTAGAACGCAAGCGATGATGAGTTTTGGCATGCTGCCGTACTTCAAATTAACCAAGTACCACACACCTAGAGAAGTGATCACTACCCGTTACGAGCATACCCAAATCGATGAGGTTATCTGTCGAGTTGAAGAACGCATCAATCGTGGTGACAAGGTGTTAATCATTAGCACCATGAAAGGTGAATCCAAAGCTCAAGCTGTTTCACACAGAGCCAGTGCTGAACAACTCTTTGATGACTGGAAAGCGATGTATGGTGACATCGTTAAATTGTCCCATGGTGGGTTGTCTAAACAAGACAATGAGACTGCCATAAATGCAATGAAGTCGGGTGAGGGGAAAATATTGATTGCGACCACATTGATTGAGGTTGGGATCACAATACCAAAACTGAACTATGTCGTTGTGCTGAACCCTGAAAATCTTGGTGTGGTTACGCTGCACCAGATCCGAGGTCGCGTAGCGCGGGAAGGAGGTATCGGGCATTGTGACCTACTGCCTACTACCCAACTCAAAACGCCATCCATAGACCGACTGGATTTGTTGGTCAATCACTCTGATGGGTTCAGTTTGGCAGAGGCTGACTTGCAATTACGGGGTATGGGGGACTTAAAGAATGGCAACAATCAGTCAGGAACGTCGAAATGCATTTTGGTCGACCAACAATTATCGCTTGGTCTGCTAACCGATACCTTAGAAAGACTGACAGGAAAGGGATCAGAAACCTAAACGAATTAATTTCTGAAACTGACATCACGCTCAATAAATGACAGTCAGGCATGAGCAATTTACGGAGAGCACCATTATGCTAATTAAATACAAAAATTATTCTGATCTGGATGATTCTACTTTAGAGCATATGGATAAATTGAAGTACTCTGATTTATTCCATCAATTGAAAATTCAATTTGAAACAATGTGCGGATCTACTTACAGTTTCGGGGATATTTTCAATACACAAATTAATCAAACTGAGATTGTAGAACATAACTGGATGGTTTCAATACCAATTCAAAACCAACTATTCACTCTTGATAGTGTAAGAGAGTCGATACCGGAAAGCGAGAAAGGGATTAATGTACGTTGTTTTCTTGACCCGAATCTCTATGAGCTCATTTTCTTTGTCGACCCTAGAAACCCAAAAGAATTGATCGGGTTTTGCAGCTTAAGTAAGTTTGAACATAACGATGATGGGTACTATTCGATTAGAGTCGTTTTGGAAATGGTCTACGTTAAGCCCAAGTATAGAAATGGCATTCGAGGTCAGATAATGGCCTATGAAACGGGTCGCTTGATATCTAGGCAAAAAGTGTTTGATGAATTTAACAACGAATATCGATATGTGGACGTCGAAGTTGCTGGTCAAGGAACTAACGCAGGAGGTCGAGCATGTTTAGAGCGGTTTTACCTCGGAATCAATTTCCACCTCGGCGGCATAAGTATTGAAGATAAAGATGGTTGTGACATTGAAATACCATCTAACGTTATTTTGTGCGATGAATATTAGCGATTTGTTCTTGCTTTAATACAAGCTCTAAAGGCGGAGTTAAACAACACTATACCTTGCGATAGTTAGTTGTGGGAAAGTGAACCTCATCCCCTGATTATCGTTAATTTAAATACCTTTTCTGATGTAACACTTCACCTCTGTCACCAATAAAATTCAATTAAGCCGTGAAATAAGGCTCACTAATTTAAATTATGCAGATCTAAGTTTGGCAAACTCTTGGTACTAACTAGGAGTGTTGCTATGAAATGGTCAAACAAAATTCAAGGTATGTTGGGCTTAGGGTTGCTTGCCAGCCTTCAAGTCGCAGCTGAACCCCCAACGCAAGATTTCCTCAATGCCGACATCAATGTGGTTTCAAGTTATGAAATTGAAACCGACAAGCTAATTATGATGGAGCTGGATACCGGTGAAATGTTACTGGCCACCGGTGATGGAAAATTTCTTATCAAGGGCGGTTCATTATTCTCAACCGTTCACACCAAATTCGTAAACTCCCCACAAGAGCTTTACGCGGCATCCCATGTCGACTTGAAGAAAATGAAAATCAACCCAGAAGAAGATTTTGCGGGGTTTAACTTAAACCCATTAGCCAAAGTTTTTGGTGGGACCCTCTTTATTGCACCAACGGGTTGTAAGCATTGCGGTGACTTCGTAGAGATCCTTGAGAAGCAGCACCCTGATAAAAGATTCCGCATAGCAATCGTGCCTGTCTTCGATGATAAGGAGTATGAAAATACGTTGTTAGCCCAATGTTCCGATGATCCGGACAAAGCGCTGCACGCCTTATATGAAGGCACTTGGTCTGAAGCTAAATACCCCCGCCCACCAAATAGCCAGTGTAAAGAAGCCATTACCAAAGTGAATTCAACTTACGCGTCTCTACAGATAATGAGTCCGGGCCGTGTTGGGCTTCCTGCATTTTTCAACAACAAAACATCTTCCATTATCGGGCTGCCAACGAGTAAGGCTCAACTCACGTCCATTATCGTAGAAGGAATCGACCTATGATTAAACAATCCATATTTATCTCATTTGCGCTGCTTACTTTAGCCGGTTGTTCTGTCGTAGGCGAAGAAGAGGGCGTGTGTCCAGGCGCGAAAAGTGGTGTAGCGTGTGCGTCCGTCCGAGAAGTTTATGAGCTAACCAATGTCTATAACAATGCTGAAGACTATGCGAAGGCGACAGGTGACGAACGTGTCATGGTCACAGACGAAGATGGCGAAACCATCACAGGGAAAGAATACAAAGAAAAATACGGAACGGACATTGAGGCTGACTCAGCATCAGTGAATGAAACCCAACAACACGCAAACTTTTCTCAAGCTCCAGCGTTAGCTTCACCCGAAGCGGCATATCAGCATTTACTTCTTCCGGCTCCAGAACCCCTAGCCATGCGAAAGCCTGCCGATATTGTTCGTACATTGGTGCGTCCATATACAGACAAAGAAACCTTACAGATCCCTGGTTATGGATTCATCGAAGCAACACAGCGAACTTGGGTCGTCGATAGAAGCGCTAAGACCAATGATTCTCAATACGTCAACTTCCATGTCAGAAAGGAAAGCCAAGAGCAAAACTACGATGTGAATGATGATGGTCAGATTGGCGTCGAGTCACGCAATGCAAGACCGGCTATCAGCGACTCTGAGTTAAGAGAGAATGCGAGAAGTAATGCGAACTCGCTAATCGATCAACTGCGTCAATAAGGGGGCATATATCATGGGTGCGATTTCACGATTTTTTAAGCAATTCGAAAATTCCAAATTTGGCGATCTTCTCCCTGTCTTGGACTACAACCGAAAGCACAAATATTTCGAGCTCGAAGACAGTTACATTGGCTTAATGTACAAGATTGAAACGGTGCCAGCCGTTAACGATGAGTTACAGGAGCTATTAGAACAAATCTATAAGGCCGATTGGCCGGAAGACACGTTTATTCAGGTCTTGTTTTGGGCGAATGATAATTTAAGCCCTTTCACCAATAGCTTTTCTATGTACCACGGAGGTCGACAAACAGGTGAGGCAAACGACAGACTGAATTCGATTTCAAAGGGGCTGATTAACCACTTCCAGCAATCATCACAATCAGGGTTTGGTGATAGCGACTGTCGAGCTCGCATGTTTGATTGTTACTTCGTAGTGAAGGTTCCAATCAAAGGCAACTTTGGCGTGCCTACCAAAAAGGAACTTAAACACTTCAATAATCTACGTACTGATACAGAAGAGTCATTGAACAAGGTCGGCTTGTTCTGTACCCCGATGGATCAGTGGGGCTGGCTACACTTCATGCAAAGGCTCATGAACAGAAAGGACTCGTCAACTTGGCGCAAAGGAGACGTTAATAAAAACGAAGCCTACATGCCCCGAGATCAAGTTCAGGAGCAGGGCGGTAAAATCGAGTTTACCGATTCGAAGGTCATCATTGATGAGCGGCCTATATCGATGCTTACTCCCAAAGAATACCCAAAAACACTGGGCTTTGGTGACATGCTGAATGTCTTTAGTGATTGGCGATATGGGCATTCTACAGCATGGTCGAACTTCGTGATTGTATTGAATGTCCATTACCCTAACTCTAAAAAAGAAGAGGGTAAGATTAAGCGTCGCCGTAAATACATGACAATGCAGGCAAACAACAAATTAGTAAATTGGAATGATACTGTTCGTTGGCAGCGAGCTGACTTTGATGAAGCTTTTACCAAAATTGAGCAAAAGAAGTCGAAGATGGTGAATGCGTATCTTCAGTTTATGATTTTTGGTGATGATGAGGAGCATTTAGAGACGGAGATTGCACGCTTCAAGAAAGTAGCTTCAACCCCTGCAGGATTCGAATTGGAAGAAGACAAGTACATGACTCCACCTATGTTCCTGCATTCATTACCTTTCGCACCAGACCCTGTGACTCGCAAAAGATTAGACCGCTATAACTTAGTACCGTCTGATGTCTGCGCGTTCATGAGCCCGATAATTTCCAGTTCATCTGGCAACTCACCAAGTAAACCTGTGATCCCCTTTGTAACCAGAGACATGTCGATGTTTGGGTTCAATCCTTTTGAAACCGATGGCTCAATGAACGGTATCGTTGTCGCGGAGTCGGGCTCGGGCAAGTCGGTTCTCGTCCAATACATTGTGACGTGCATATTGGGGTCAGGCAAGATGCCAAGCCAGCATCTATGGAACATGATGAATTTACCCAAGTCAGAAATCGATAAGCTGATGAAGACCGCTCAACATATTGCTGAAGCCAAGCGCGATGGTGGTATGGCAATGATTATCGATGTGGGTCGAAGCTACTACCGTTTGTGTGAAGCGTTGAATGGTCAATTTATCAGTTTCGGTCAAGATATGAAGTTCTCACTCAACCCTTTCCCGTCCATTGTTGAGTTCAGTGGTAAGGAAGGGCAGGCTGGTATGATTTTGGAAATGCTGTCGGTGATGGCAGAGCCCAATGGTACGCTCACGACGTTGCAGAAGCGTGGTATGACGACCATTTTGAAATTGATGTGGGATAAGCATGGTCGCGACTCAAGTGTCACGATCTTCGCTGATATGTGTTCTGCGAGCTCTCGTAAAGAGCTGAAAGACATTGGTGAACAGTTAAAACCATTCCGTGAAGGCGAAATGTTTGGCGATATGTTTACGGTCAATAAGCCGCCCCCAACGCTGGACAACCCATTCATTGTCTGTGAATTAGAAGAGCTGAAGTCGCAACCGGAATTGCAGGTAATTGCCTTAATGCAGATCATCAACCTGTGTTACCAACATTTCTTCTTGGGTGATGCTCAAGCCGGTTCTCAGCGTCGTTCGAAAGCCTTCATTGTGGATGAGTGTTGGGAGTTCCTTCAAGAAAAGCAAGGGTCCACAGGTGCTAACCCAGTATCATCGTTCCTTGAGAGTGCCTTTAGGCGTTTTAGGAAGGTGGATGCTAGTGCTTGGATTATCACCCAATTGTTGAGTGACTTGTATGGTTCATCTGTAGGTAAAGCCATAGCCGCCAACTGTGTATATCGTTGCTTCCTGTATCAGAAATCAGACACGATTAATCAAGTTAAAAATGACAAGCTGGTGGCATTGTCAGACCAAGAATTCGAAATTCTCAAATCGATTAGGACCCGTAAAAATAGGTACTCAGAAATCTTCTTCCAAATTGGTGATGACATCAAAGAGGTTGTGCGTTTTTACGCGCCTCCTGCAATGCTGCTGATGTACTCCACGGACCCGAAAGACAAAATGGAATTAGCGGCTCTGATGGAGCGGGGGTACACCCAAGACCAAGCCATCGATAAAATTTTAGAGACGCGTCGGGTCGAGTCATTTGCGACTGACATGGATGACTTGGAAAATGAAGACGAAGAACAAGTCGAAAACGCCGCATAACAATGTCCTTTCTTTGAAAGAAAATAAGTTATGCAAATGATCTCCCAAATAGGCAAGCAGGCTCCAAAACCTGCTTGTCAATTTAAAGTCCAAATTACCTTCCTTGTTTGAAAAACTTATTTCTACCGCTCCTTACAATGAAAATCACACCCCAACAATGGTCACTATGCAATGAAAATTCTAACTATGGTTTTAAGCACTTTGGTCTTCATGAGTTCAGCTATGGCTAACACCAGTGACGACATAATCAGTCGTTACAAAGAAGCGTGTGGAACGGAGTGTGGGGACACCATCGCCTATTTGTCACGCTATGCTTCCGCCCAATGTAACATTCCTTATGATTCAGTCGTAGAAACGTCTGTGGAGCTTACTGGGCTTCAATTTGTGGCGATCTCCATTGCAGTCCAACACCCACTTGCTCACTCATTGCAAAATTATGCTTTGAAGAGTCTTGATTGTTCGGACTTACATAAGTGGTCTAAGTCCATCGAAGACTACTCGTTCGTGCTAGAGGCAAACAACGGACTCCAAGGCTCCAATGTCTCAAGCAGCAATTAGAATGAGTGAGGTTATGGATGTTGAGTACTAACCAATGTAATGAAAAATCAGGCAACAACGTGAAGGTGACATGGCTTCTGGTGTGTGGACTTGTGGCCTTAATCACTATTGTTACCGTGATGATGTGGACAACGAGAGCGAATCGATTCAGTGATTACACGATGATGGAAAAATCATCACGCGAGTATATTTTAAACCTGTATGCAATGGACAACTCAACACTAGATTCAAAGGCGATTCAGTGGCCTGATTTTGCTGTCGCTCATGGTGGGGTGCAGTCAGTGAATTTGGTAACAAAAGTTTGTAAGTCTGAGGCGTCAAATGCCACCTGCTTTTTTGCGTATCAAACTTCCTTTAAAGACCAAAGCCATACCATGACATATGGAGTTAGGGCGACAAATGATGAAAGTGAACCGCTGAATATTGAATTGCTCAATGCAACTGGGGGGCGGTTGTTGCTTTCCATGCCAGATCCCTTTGTGAATAGTCCTGTGGTGGAGGTATTGGAATGAAGACGCTAAATTTTCTTGTTGGATACATCTCTCTTCAATTGGGGATAATTGTCTTTTTGACAAACCCATTGAATAGCATGTCACTCACAATAATTTGCTTTTTACTGGTGGCGGTATGCTACTGTCTTGTCTCCCCGTTTATCAAATGTCGTCTACAAGAACTCAAGCATTTTGATAAATTTGTCTTTGAGATTTATCAGTCAAATCGACGTCATCCATTGTCTGAAAAGTTTGGAACGGAAATATCTAAACACCTGTCTAAAAATGCACAATCTTCTTCTGATAAAAAGAAAGACATCGGCGCATATGTAGCCACGGACTTATACTTGTCCTTATTCACGTTCGGTATCGCGGTCGCGCCAGGTTTATTAATCCATATATTTTTACCATAAGTCTTCATTCTCATTCAGCCCCTTCATAGTCGTGAAGGGGTAATAATCCAAATCCCTCCTTTACAATGAATGCCGCGAGAAAAACTTTAATCTTCAAAAATAGGCTTGTTAATTTCAAAAATTGCTCTCGACCTTATTTAACCTATCCCAATGAAATTGCGTTTGGAGTTGAAGAGCACTATGAACAAGTTAATCAAAATTCTTATTAGTTGTTCACTAACAGTTATAGGGACTGCTGCTGTTGCGAAATCAGTGTACATCATCGGTTCCATAACGAGTGTGCCGCCAAAAGTAGAGTTTACTTACCCTGATGAAATCTATCGTGGCGTGAAAGAGTATTCAGCCTTAGCTAAAGAAGCCGCAGCATCTGGTTGTAGATTAGAAACAGTGCGAGAAGAAGCGTATACGTCTGACAGTAGCAATCTAAAGTGTTTCTTCGAATGGACAGGTGATACCGACCCGAGCTGGAATGCGAATGGATTAGCGCTCGATGGTCGACCTACCGCAGCTGCAGGAGAGCATTACCGTTCATATCGCATTTCTTACTTCAATGGTATTGAGAAAGAACGCATCACATTGATTGAAGACAGCGTGGCCTACACTATCCTTGAACCCGTTCCGCCTGTGATTGTAAATGTCACCACGGACACTACTTCAGCTCAATATCAAGGCTTGAGCTTCATTACGCACGATAAGAATGAAAAACTTCGCAAAATTACTGTTGAGGTCGAGCCTCGTCCATTTGATCAGGTGGTGGCCTTAACTCAGTTTGGTGAATCGTGTGAGGTGCCTGAAGGCCAAGATTCATGCGTGGTCGCCATTTCTGCCTTTCATCTATCTGGTGACGATTCACTGACAGGGCAACTTACCACAGCATTAAAAGTCTCGGATAAATACGATGTCGTATCAGCCCCGAACAGTCAGATCCAATACGCGTGGGATTACAGACCGCCCGTTATTGAGCAGTATGCTGTCAAAGCTGTCGGAGATACCACTAGCAATGATATTTCGATTGATGTTGGTGGAGAAACGGTGGTTGTCCAAAACAATGAAGCTGTAGTCGTTCTCAGTTCGCCGCACAGTACCGATACAGCAAATAAGTGGTGGTTACCATCCAAGGTTAGTTTGAGCTTTGAAGAGCATACAGATCATGTCGGTGTATCCGATTTTGTTACGCTAGAGGGTAGGGATATAGGCGATTTATTCAGAAATGAACACGTTACCTATACCGAGAAGACAGTAGACAGCTTTGGTATCCCTCAACAGATTGGCAACAAGTTTGTCTATCGAATTCCGCTCAGTTCAGTGGTAGATGGATTTTATCAAGGCAACATAAAAGCCTTAGATAGATTTGCAAACAGAGGTGACAAGGAAGTGACTGCAATGCAGTTAGACCGTTTACCTCCTGAGATTCGTCTGTACAACAATGACACGCTGTTTAGTACTGGTGATGAAATCAACTTCATGGAGCATATGATTTTCACCGTGCAAGATGAAACCAGTATTGAGAATGAAATCACTGATATTTTGCTTGATGGCGTACCCGTTGAGCATATTGGTGAATTCAAGATGGCTCGTGCGATCAAAATGGAAACCCCATGGGAGTCTAATACAGTTCATAAAGTCATTGTGCGTGGTAAGGACGGGAACAACAACGTAGTTCAAAGAGAGTATTCCATTTCATTCTTACCTTTAGACTTCGAATACGACAACATCAGTGACCGCAAAGTGGCACTTGTGCAGAACCAAGACATCACATTCGCACAAACGAAAGGTCGAGCTTGTAGAATGTTCAAGTCAGAGCATGAGGCGGTACAAGGGATCAAAAACCCGACTCAAATGACTTGTTCCGTGAACTGGACAGTCATCCCTCAAGGTTTGGAAGAAGCATGGGATACTGCGAGCCCTGAGCTGATTGGTGTATTTGAAAATACGGGTCCTGCGACAGTGGAAGCTGAGATTTATATCCATGACTCTGAAGGCCGAAAAAACTTAATCAAAGTCGACGATACAAGCCTAATCGTTCATACCCCAGATACTCCAGAGATCATCTTCGACGACGACGGTATGTTTGAAGATGGCATATATGCGGTTGAGATGGGGCAATCTAGAATCGGGAGATATCGAGTTAAATCAGCGGCGTCGCCTATTTACATTACGCTCCTTAAAAATGGTGAAACCTTAGAAAGCCAATACATCAAACAGTCCAACCGATACACCGAGCACACTATCACGAAGGTAATCACAGACAGAAACAGTGCAAACCACCGAGATTTGTGGCAGATGGATGATTATGCCGTTCAAGTTCATTACGCCCGTTTACCAGAACAAGTAGTTGAGAGTGCGGTGAAGACTTATGCGGTTCCTTCTACACGAGCAAGGCTCAAGGTTGAGCAAACTTCTCGTGAAACGTCCACCGTTGACACATTCAAGGTTAAATCGAAATTTGGGCTGTATAGTAGTTTTTACCGAGATGTCGTATACAAATCTGAAGAGCTTGGTGATTGGTCTGTTCGAATTGCTGTCATGGACAAAGAGAAGAACCTACATGGCCTGACGGATTGGCAAGATATGAACGAATCAGGTGTGAATGACTTTGATGTAAACTTCTCATCAGATGACATCGGTGACCTTCGATTCTATGCACAAGCGAAACTAAAATCGCCAAATGAAAATTATGTTTCAATGGTTCGCTCTCAACGCGGGACCTTGAAAATCATGAAAGGAACGGCAATCGAAGGTGAACTGCGTACACTGCGTATAACGGGTTCTGTACCGATGAATGCCGCTATTCAATATCAACATCTTACCCGTGATGACAAAGACGCCTCTGGTGAAGTGTCATGGTACATATCGGAAGACAATGGCAGTACGTGGAATCTATATGGAGAACCTGGTAAGCGCTTTTCTTTCAGTACCTCAGTAGAAGGTATTTGGTTGGTGAAAGGTCATGTTCCAAATCGCTTCACAGGGGAGATAGCAGAAACCGACGTCGTACAAATCATGGCGTACCGAGTGCCACAAACTGAACTAGTTGGGGCAGCAAACCTGATCACCGGTATGACAAGAACGTACACGCTTCTTGATCAAGGTGAAGAGGCGGATGCCGGTAATATGCTTATTAAATGGTCTATTGATGGTGGAGTCACGTTCACTGAAGGCGGTAGTACACTCGAATACACTGCAACAGGTGAAGGCAGCAACAAGATTATCGCAAAAGCGGCGTATCTTGGTTATGAAACCGATGAACACAGCTGGGCAACAGAATACCGCTCAGTACGTTCTCAGCGAGCGAAACCTGTTCGAGTAAGAGTGAAAGGGGATACTGATGTTGAAACCACCGATACGTTAACTTTGGTTGGAGATGTCGATACACCGTATTCCAATATGGACTCCGAACTTGAAATTGAATGGGTAAGACCAGACGGAACCATTGTTGATTCGAATGTTGTGGACTTTACTCCAACGAATGATGATTTGGACCGAGCTGACTTTCATACATTCACACTGCGTGCGTGGGTTAAAGATGCCAAGGCGTTAACGTATGCGGAATTCGATCATAAGGTTCGTGTATGGGAGTATCAGTTCCCACAATTCGACGTGGCGTATAAACAGCGTGTGCTCGTTGCACCTTCAGTGATTGAGATCTGGTTACGACGTCCAATTGGTGCGAATTTACGCGAGTACTATTTGTATGAGTGGAACGGACAAGGCCGACTGGAGTTGACGAAAGATTATGGACATCGAGCACGATTTACCGCAAAACAACCGGGTATATACCCAATTTCGGTTACGGTAGAAGATGATCGCGGTAACTACGACACCTTTACTGAATATGTGGAGGTATTGGAACCTGAGCCGATCACTGTGGATTTAACTGCACGGTATAGTAACAGTTATCAACGTTCGCCACTTGATGTTAATGTCCGTCCGACAATTCGAGGTGGTCACCCATCAGACCGAGTGGCAGACTATCAATGGTATGTCGATGGTGAGTTACAACCTGAGTTAGAGAAGTCATCAGCAAATATTGAGAACCTATTAACGGGTGACCATGAATTGAAATTGAAAATTCTCACTAACTACGGTCAAGAAGCGGAAGCGATCATTCCAATTGAAGTGGTGCCAAACCAACCACCGACGTGCTCTATCGATTACCGTATGTACTCGAAGACCGCCCGTATCGAAGCAAAATGTAAAGACTTAGATGGTAAAATGGTCAAATACGATTGGACAGTTGGTGATAACGAGCGTCGCAATATCGGTAAACGGATTTCAGAGTTAAGACAACCGGGCGAATCAGAGTTAGTGACGGTTGTTGGTTATGATGATTCTGGGGATACCGCCACAGCGCAAATGGTCGTGCGTTGGTAAGACTATGACCTCGATATAAGAACGTCCTTGTGTCGTTATTGGTGCATTTAGACTCTTCCGTTTAAATGCACCTTTTTTATTGGATGGGTGTAGCTAGGTTGTCCACGTTTTCATTGAATGAAATGTCGGTGGACAACTAAGATCGAAACTCAGACAATAAAGTTCGCAACTTTAACATTAAAGATTGAAACTTTTAGGGGTAAGCACTACTCCTGCTGAAACAGATTTTTGGACAAAAGTTTCTTAGAGTTAGCATTTCAATTGTAAAATTACGGATTACTTTTAGTATGGTAACGTCACTTTTGGGAGCGTTTGGATTTACTGGTACAGACTATTTCTTACCTTATCGCAGAGTCTGCGGTGATAGGAAATGAACAAGCTTCCGCCATCGTCTTCTCTGCCAATAACTGTATTCAATTAACTCAGCATCAAAAACTGCTGATGTAGTTCAAGTCCTTATCAAGAGTCCAGTAAGATCTCTAATTTAAGTTCTCCAATGATAACAATAATGTCCTCCTGACTAGCACGTACGGATAATGCACTTATAAGGCTATTCATTGTATCGTGACAATTACACTCTTGAGCGAGTTGGATCATTAAGTCCTTTGTATATCCGTGCATATGCGTATAGTTTGGTTTCGGATTCTTAAAGCTTCGCCGCAGCTCCTTTTCCAAAGTTTTGATTAAGTTATTCAAATGTTACTAATCTTTTATCGTTGAAAGGACTTGGATTGCTTCATTTTCAATGCCTATACTACTACTTAGTAACATGAACTTTGATAAAGTAGTTTTTCTACTATAGCCTTATAAATTTAAATCTCTATAAATCGTCAGAGTGCATCGCTTTCGTTTTTATAATCATTTTGTATTTGGACATAATTCTTTGCTTTATGCACTGCATTAGAATGATAATTCGTTGAAAAACTGACCTTGCGAGAGTTTGATAACTCGATGGAAATGGCTTTAGTTTTTTGTATTTGCTCTAAAACAAAAGCAGTGCCCTTCAGGGTTTTAACATCAATGTAGCATTTGTCGTTATACTTTGTTGCATATACTGATACTTTAACCCCATTGACACGAATTGTGTTATCCATACAAAAATGCGTTGTCAAAACGAAGAAAAAAATTGCATTATTTTTGTATAGATTAGATGTATGCTCTGTCTTTAGGTAATAGTCTTCCGACATGAGGTTTCGATACATTGTATGGGAGGAATTTGTCAATCGTTCTGGAAAATTTGCTGCTTGATAACCAACATAAACGGTCCCTTGTTCATTATGTTCCCACCTAGAAGGACTACCTGCACCGTAGCTTGCTGATGACATTAAACTAATGATTAAAAGAAAAATATAGTTTTTAGCTCGCACGACATACTCTCCAATTGATGTCATTAAAATTACTGTAGCAATATTATATGGGTACACGTAGTAGTATCTAATAAAAGCTAAAGTGTGTGGCTAATATCACAGAATGCGGACGAAGATAGAATGACACTGCTCTTCTTTTGGAGCACTTAAAGTTTGGTTGAAAGCAATGGATTGTTTTTTGTGGTCTGACTTTATCATTGGTCAAAAAGCAGGTGTCAGCGTTGGGGGTCAGTATCTTGAGAAAGATGTATGGAAGTTGAAGAGGAGGAAGGGTAAAGCTGAAGCCACAGACCTACTCCCATTCAATCCAAGACAATGGCGAATCTCGCAGTTGTCAATTGCTGTTAACAATTCGGGCCAAAGGTAACAGATCCGATTCACATTTTGCTTCTAGAGCCCACTTTTCAGCTTTCAATTCGGAGGGTAGTTTCTGCTCCATACTATGAAATACTTGAAGGGCAACTTTCTCTGGGTCTAACTCTGAGCCGAGATCAGGCCAGTAGTACAGGATGGATTGAAACGAACTTTTAGATGCTTTTAAAAGTGTAAGTGAGTCATTCTTCCAATTAGTTTTTCCTGAAATAGCTAAGGCACCAGAGCACATTGCATAGCCTATTGCGGCTTCAAACATTTTCTGTTTTGAAGGTTTAGAGTATACATTTGTACTAAAAATTGCGCTGGTGATGATAAAGATAGTCATTTTTATTTTCAATTTCTTACCTGCCAATTCATCGTTTATTGTAGTCAGTATAATTGTGCATCTATCGTTTATATTTAGCCTTAGGTTATACCCAATTTCGAGGTTGTAGGCTTCGTATTAGCTAATAAATTAAGCTTTCTTATTGTTGAACCTATTCAACAGTACAGTCAAAAAAGAAGATGATTGCGCGGTCAATCTCCATATTGATACTTACTTAAAAGTTGAAATTGCCTACGATATGGTAAGCACCCAACTCACCAGACATTACACAGATAAGAAAAGGTAAGCCAAACCACCTCAATGTGATTCATGAATCTGAGCGGCGCTGGCACGGAATGGGGCACTTCCGAGTTACGAAGTGCCATCTGTGAAGGTTCTGGACATAACTGAGCTATAGATTTCGCTAAATTAGCAGTTAACGGATTAGCCGAGGTATTACAAACCTCTAATGTAGTGGCCAAATTCATTCAGCCATTACACTCCGTAATCGTGCAAAGTCGTCTCCCTGAATAGCTAAAAAATAATAATATATTAGTCACTTACCAAGTTACCACCTAAAGCACTTTGCTCTTTAATCCTGAAGATGAGTTCGCCTCTATGTAACGCTACTGCATCATTCCCAACCATTTGCTTTGCAGTGGTAAACCATAGTCCTCTTAAATTATGAAAGACCACTTATCTCATTGTATAAGTCAATCAAGTGAGTAATCGATAAATCTAAAATTGGCTCATACATAAATGAGTTTAAGTGAATGTTTGAACACACGGTGACACTAACTTTCTTAAGTGTAGGTAAATGGTGTGAATCTGGAAATTGAGTTTCGAATTCTTTACCTAAGAGCCTGCCATAGGAAAACTGAGTACTCCAATAATCGTCTCCTTTAACTTTTCTCAATTCCTCAGTAATAAACTTCTCTGCTTTTACTCGAATTGCTATGGATAAGAGTACTTTATCTTGTAAGTTAATACCTTCATGATCAGCTTGGCTGACGATAGAGTCTGCGGTGTCAAAAAGTAAATCAATCATACAGGAATCCTGATTCTCAGGATTATGTTCAGTAGAAAAGAGCTGATTATATACCTCGAAATATTGACCAACGGTTATGTCACTAGAACCTTGCTTCCAATGCAGTAACTTTGTCAGAAGTCGATAGCCGTCATCGTCCGTACCAGTAGTAAACTCAATTAGGTTTCTAGTGAATGGCACGCATGAATATAGAATTGAGTTAGACGTTGTTACGTGTTTCTTCCACAGCCCAACAAAGATGTTTCGTACACCCTCTGATTGAACAAGTTGCAACTCTGTCTCTGATTTATTAACCATTAGACATCTTTTATCAGGGATAAATGACAGCAATAGAGAACGGTAGAAGTCGAAGTTATGGGTTAGGATTACTTGATAAAAAAACGCTGTTTTATTCAAGTCATCTAGATACTGTAAAATTGCATGCTTGTTTTTATAGTCGAAAGAATCAGCTACGTCGTCAATTATGAAGATTGTTTCTAAAGACTCCCTTTTTCTATACTCAACGTCAAAAATAAAGCTAAGTAAGTACAATGCACGGCGTTCTCCTTGGCTGAGGGAGGATATTTCATGGCGTTGGCATTCTAGAGTGTCTTCTTTGTCTGTAAATATAAACTTCAATACAGCTTTTGACTTTCCTAGAATTGCGTCAGATTGATTAAATAAACCTAACTTAAATGGCATGTCGACAAAACGAGAGTTAAAAAGTTCTATTGCATCCAGCCATTGAGGGGCTTCTTGAGCAGCTTGCTCCTCAAGTTTTTGGATCTGTTCTTTATTCGATTCCCATGCTGACAAAAAAAGATTTACTTCAGGACATTTCTCAATATACATTCGCCATAATTCTTGTTTGAACCAGTCACGTTTACCAGGATTCAAATTAACAATTAAGGTTTCAGCTTCAGTTGGACTGCTTAACTCTAAGAGAGTTTGGATTGCCTTAGATTGAGCATTTTTTGCCAATTTAGTTTTGAGAGCTTTGAGCTTTGTGTCCGTGTCTATCTCTTTGTTTACTTCTTTAATTTTTTCTTTAAATTCTTCTAGCCCAATGTCTCCGGCATCACCTTGTATTTTTATGGTATGCCCAGCGTCGAAAAAAGCGTTTTTTTCTAGAGCATCACGACTGGCGTCAGCTTGATTAGGATTAAAAACTCCTTTTAAATATAGGCCTCCACTTGATTTGAAAACATCGTCATAGCGTTCAAGAAACTCTCGTGCTTTCAATACAAACTCAGGACTGTCTAGTACTTCTATTGCGTTTTGATGAAAAACATCGGCATAAAAAACTTTATCTGATGAGAAGGTAGGTGAAATAGTTTTTGCGTTTTGCAGAGATTCGATAAGTGACTGTGCAGGGAAATCTTTACGAATCGTTTCTTCTACGTCAGCTTTTTTAAGCTTTGAAAGTTTTTGAAGTTTCGAAAGCATTTTAGTTTTAGCACTTTCAATATCTTTAACTAATGAGTCATATTTCTCTTTACTTTCCCTGTTGATCAAAAGGTTAGTGACGGATTCGTCATCAGAGGTAAGATCTATGTTTGAATTGAGGACGTAGATGGAATTCGGGTCTATCTGAGCCCCATTGAAATTAACATTTGCAGTGGAAGGGCGCTGAAACCTCTCTTCCTTAGGTTGCTTCTCTTGCCGTAAAGCATCAAATGTTCTTGTAAACGAGGTTTTCATTAATCCATTTGGAGCGTAGATGGCAAAAGCTCGATTTCCACGACCAGAAAAGTCGAAGTCATACTTTAATTCTGGAATTCCGTAACAGTTCTTCAATTGCACATTTAATATAGTCATTCATCCCCCCCTTTTTTGGTAATAAAAGTATCAATAGTTCTATAAATCAATAAATTAGAAGCAATGATATGTCATTCCATAAGTAAAGTGAAAGCTGACTTCATGATTTTGACAAGTAGACCTAATATTACGGTGGAATTTCCCCCCGTAATACAACACGGGGATTCACGGCGACCTGCATTAGAAGAATGGAGAACTTCTAGTAGGGCAAAAACCCCATGAACAGGATATGAATGAGTAAAAGGTCTAGCTTACAATGGGGCAAAAGTTTGCTACAACAAAAGACAGACTACGACAAAAAGCATCTAAAAGTTTCTAACTTTATTGTTACTTCTTGCTTTAAGTTGGCCTATTGAGTGAAATTGAGTTTTGATCTTTATTGTCAAATCTTTGCTATAGCGTCACGTAGCAATCAGCTCTGCGTAACAGAAAAGTTTCAATCTTTGTTGTTCACCGACATGAAATGCAATACAAGCACTGAACTGTTGCCCCATCCAAGTCATCTTCATCAAACAAACTGTCATCAGACAACCATTCGTCTTGCATCGCCTCTGTTATCTCTTTGGCCATAAACACAGCAAGAGTGGCGTTAGGGTATTCCGAAGCAAGGTAAGCCTTAATATGATGCTCTAGCATCGGTTCAATGGAGTGAAGCCATAGGGATTCATTGCTTGAATGAGCCATAGTTATAGCAAGTCGAGCTTGAGTCATTGCAGACGGGCAGCGATAGGCTTGTAAATTCAGTTCCATAATCTCTCTCCTTAGCGTTTATTCCAAAGGCTAAATTTCATCACACGGGTAGATACCACAGACTTTGCACAAACGTCGGCCCATCAGTTTCTCTGAACCTTTTTGCATCATATATTTCGGCTCTTTTGCATTATCTAACTGGAGCTTTTGAACAACGCCTGCTTTAGTCCACCAGCTGTCTTTCATGTTGAGTAACGGAAGTGCTTTTAAGCGCTCTAGAGCACTCCAGTCTGGTGCCGTACCATTAGACATACCTTCTTCGATGATGGAGCGACAAACCCACGCGCATCCGTAGAAATAAATGGCTTTGCTATACATAGGGTCATTCTCAGTATCTTTTTCACCTATTGGCATAGCACTGAGTACGCCCGTAAGCGCAGGCTTGAGCATGTTGAACAACTGATCTGTCATTTCAGGGTTCTTGGTGAGTAATGCATTTGTTTTCGCGGCTGTGGAAGCGCTGGCAATGCTCAAGAAATCTTGAAGCTGTTTTAAGATGAAAAGATGCCCATTGGTGAGCTTTCCACTTACCGAGATCAGATCCCATAGGGACAATTGGTTCACTTCTAAATCCAGAAATCGACGTAATAACCGGCTGTAAGGTTTGCTGCTGTCGAAGTACAGGTTCAGACTCGTCGTTGGTTTTCTCTGATTGAAGTGAAAATCACTGAATAGTTGTTTTATTTGCTCAGTCACAGGCTCTAGCGTGTCGGTATCAGAGACAAGGAATTTCACGCTCAGGGTTTGCGTCGCAAGCTCAGGCATTTCAGTTAATAAAGATTGAAATAGCTCATTACGGTTTTGACCATCGGCAATATGACGGTCACAGTCGGCAGGGATCACGGCTTTAAGCATCCTACGGTTACCTATAATGATCTCTTCTTCATCCTTTAGATGGCTTAAACAAATCGCCAGTCCGGGCAATATGGTATTTTTGCGGGTTCGAAAGTAATCTTTGAGCGGTTCGCTGCGTGATTTTTCAAGATCACGTTGACGTTTTAAGTGAGAAGGTATCTTGTCTGAACTTTCTTCATTTTTGAAATGCTCGGCTAACTCCTTGGTCAACAGAATGCCTTCGAGGGTACGAAAGCCGTACTTGTTGATTCCTTCTTCCCCGATAAAGAACACCACCTCTAGGTCTTTGCCATTAAGAGCATGATTGGGTGTGTATGGTACTGTCAAATCTGTCTTCGCGTTCATATTTTTGTCCTCACTGGATTTATCTTCAGTCTATGTAGAACAACTAACCCTGTCTATAAAATGAAAGAAAAATCTCCCATAAAACGGGGGGATAAACTTTCATTATTCTCTATGCACGTTATAGTTAAGGTATTCAAGATGACTTAGGGAATCGGACATGACTTTATTAGTATCGACAGCACAAGACGCATTAAGCAGTCAATTGTATGCCCTGCATATGGGGATTATTGATCGCTTCAATGACACGGTGAGAGAGACGCGTAGCCTGATCGAAGCTGATGAGAAGTATATTTGTCATGAAGGCTTAAGTATGGGGAAAGACAGCACATTGGTCGCACTGTGCTTGATTGAAGCTTACAAACAGAGCATTGCGGAAGGAAAAATCGAACCCTCACGTCCACTGATGATAAGCACCGTTAATCCTGGTGCAGAAGCATTGCCAATGCAGATGTACAGCGAGTATGCGGCTCCGTTCTTGAAAGCCTATGCGAAGGACTGTGGCATTAACCTTTTCTATGATGGTGTGGCTCCTGACTTTCATGAAGAGTACGCCAATCGTTACTTGTCGGCACAAAAAGTGATTCAGAATGCGTCTATGTCCGGCGACTGCACTGTAATTTTGAAGCTGATCCCTTCCGAGAAGTACATTAAAACCATGTTGAATCGATTTGAAGGTATGGAAGGTATGGAAGGCATGGAGCAGTACGCGTCGTCACCGGTTATCTCTTTTTCGGGCTCACGCGTAAAAGATGAAAGCACACGTCGTACTCGTAATATGAAGAAGCAGGGTACTGCACACAAGACCATCGATGCACTCAAGGCGGAGCTGGTGGACCAAAGTGACGTCAGTAAATTCCAACTGTACCAGTACGCTCCTATCCGAGATTGGTTAACGGATGAAGTCTTCACGGCCTTAGAGTTAGCCGGAAAGAAGCCTTTGACGAAGAACCTCCCTGGTATTCAAAATGCTATTCCAGCATTCATGTCCGACTTTGCTTTGTTGTTGGCCATCTATGGAAATGCCGCGCAAGAAGCATGTGAGATTTCAGTCGGACAAAAACATGGTGCTGGGTGTTCAGGTAAAGCTCGATATGGGTGCTTGATCTGTACTCAAGTTGGCACCATTGATAAAACACAAACCAGTTTAGCTAAACAAGACCGATGGAACATCCTCGGTCAAGAGGAAGCTTTGCGTTTACGTGATTACATGTTCCGCCTGTCTGCGAACATGAGAGCTCGTGCTTTGCATGCCAAAGGGTACGACAGTGTTGGTTTTGGCAGAATTGCACTTCAACCTAATGTGTTGAAACCTCGCTACTTGGAGAAGTTAGTCAGACTTTTTGCTCAGTTATCGATTCTTTCAGAAAACAGGGCTGCAGAGTTCCGTCAACTTATTGCCGAAGGCAAAGAGGATACACATCCCGGCATTGTAGAGATCCAAAATGATGTGACGTTGAATGCGAAAGCGAGACGTGGTTATTTGGCTATGTATAAAGCTCAAGCGGTGAATCCACAAATCAAACTATTCTCTGAACGTCACGCAGTGTACCTAAGCTATCGCTGGGGCATTGACGGTATAGCAAGCCTTCCGTTTAGACCACTTGCTATCTGGCGTGATCTTCACTTAAGACCTGAGTCATGGATTCCGTTTCCGAAAACCAATGCAGAGTGGGAAGCGGAAACGGGGAAGACCATCAAGTTAGTTGACCCGCAATATCCTCTCCCTGAAGCAGTAATGATGCCTGTGTTCAAAAAAGAGGAACCGAACCATTATGTGGCCAACCACCGTGCGCTGCTGTCGTATTGGCGACGCCCGATTGATACCTCGGATATCACTAACGAAGCAGGCTTCAACAATTGCACGCTTGAGCGTTATCCCCAACACAATACGCCAGTCAAAGTGGAAATGTCGGTTTCACATTCATTCAATGACACGCAAGTTGACGATGGCCAGTATCAGCTGAGTGCAAACATCAAAGGTGAAGTGCATCTGGTCGATATCGGGTCTGTTACCTTTGGTACGCCCGAAATGGGGAAGGTACGCATTGACGGAAAATTGGTATCGAAGTCTTTTGAGTCAGAGTATCTATCTACCACGTTCACTGAGTTGGCCACTAATCGCATCAACAATGTAATGGAAGCGATCTCCGATAAATTAGTTCAACGTGAGTTCGTAAGCTTACAATCTGCCCAGCAATTCGTGAACAAAGCCCTCGCTACTGAGTTTCCTTCAAAGAAACCGACTTTACTTACTCATTCTATCCCGTATTTAAAAAGTGCGGTGCTAGGTGTGGCGTATAACGAGAAACCGAGAAAGGTGTCAGCAAAAGCCCATTTCACAAAGCGAGTAGTACGAACTCAAAATGGTAAGCTTACGAAATCGAATACCCGCGTTAAATTCTATCCATTGTCAGTAGATTCGCGCTTACATCTTGCCCATGCCAATAAGTTAAATGGCCTTAATGTTGACTTTGGGTATGCATATGAAAAAGAAGTTAGCGTGCAAACTGAGCTCATTAACTGCCATGGAGAGCTGGTGGATGGTGCAAAAATCGCCGTCACCGAACAGTCCATAGAGATGTTTAAGAGACTGGGTGGCTTTGAACGTGCATTGGATGTACATGATTCACATTTAGCTCATGCGCTCCGTCATCGTGGCCCAGTAAGAAAGTTTATATCAACGTGTCCAGCTGAAATGTTGAATACGATGGGGGGCGTGGTCGTGTCACCTTCATATATCGCTAAGTACCGTGAACTTCTCAAGCGTACTCAATTGTTCGCAGAACTCGGCGCTTTGGACTATCAATCAATGTCTGTTGAGGAAATCCAAAAACAGCCTTGGGCTATTACCATGAAGCAACACAGGATGGATAAAGTGGGTGTACTTCGTGTTGTGCGTGAACTAAGAAATAAGCAAAGGAAGCAGGTAAAGGCGGCTTTGCATGCGGGAACGCCACATCAAGAGTCACTGCTTCAGGTTCAACAGTTGTTTAATCTTGCTCACCAATATGTGGAAGAAGGGTTTGATACGTTATCTACATCGATATTTAACGTCCAGTTTAATACTCACGAGATTAGTCACACTCAAAGGGCAGCGGCATACAAAGCATGGTTACTGCTCAATCAAGATGCGCTGTCTTCATTTAATGAATTGCAACGCATGGCGCTGACCCCATCGCAAAGAAACCAAATTTCACTGGATGCGTCTTCTTTATCCCACCTTGCTCGTGTTACTGAAAAAGCCATGAGCGATCTCAGCACTACGGCTACAGCTGCTATTCAAAAGTGGAGCCCTATGGTTCAGGCTGTTCAGTCAATACGTGAGCAAATTGAACTCGCAGAGAAATCAGGTCAAGATGAAGCACAAATTCGCGATCATCAAATTGGCTTGTATAAGTTAGCTATTGAGCAATATCACCCACAGACAGCTGGTGCATTGTTTGAACCGTCTGCGTCTCACCTACGACCTAATCTGACGAATTTCAAGTTGATGCTGGATAAGCAGCTTGAGAGAATGAGCAAGGCAATCGAGTGGTTTACTGACTTAGCAAAAGGCATTTCAGCTGAAGGGTCGACATTGAAGAGCAAAGCAGTAGCAAAAGTCGATCTCTCAACGCGTCTTAGTTACTGTGCTAATTTACCAAACACTTCACAGAAGGTGCCTGTTCCGGCGTCACTAGAACTGCCAGTAATCGTGCATGAGGACTTAATATTGGAAAGTAAGTCGGAGTCAAAGCAAAAGACTAAAAAGACCGCAAAGAGAACGAACACGTTAGAAAGCATGCTTGCATATCAAGCTAAACAAGAGGACTTCGAACATGTCTAACTATCAAATGGAAAACGACATCGCCTTAGTTGCGAATGTCTGCCATGTATCGATTACTCGTCTGAAAAATTGGTGCAAGACTTCACCTGAAAAAGCCATGCTGTTTGATACAGCGTGTACAGCTATTGAGTTACAACCGGAGACATATAAAGCGGTTCTGCAAAACGCGGTGAGTCTATCAATATCGAACCACCATGAGACTCATAGCCTTTTAGGGATACCATACAAGGTTGAGCGTCTGAGTGGGTTTGCTGTGCCTGTTAATACGCTAAGACGTTGGATGAGTGACAATCCGCATACATATATAGCCGCAGTTATCGGCATGCAGCAATTGATAATCCGCCAGCATTGCGATGCTTCTGTCTCCAAAAAGCTGTACCAAAAAATCGGTTTATGCTACTCAGAACAGTGCAGCCTCTTCGTGGCCAATGCTGACGCGGTTGGTAAACTCATTAAAGGACTAAAACTATAACGTCAACTGGCTTTATCGGTTTAGCTAACTATTTAAAGGCGAGGGTCCATCATTATCTTGGCAAGGTTTTTTGGCCACCAGCCACCAATCGAATTTACAAAACCCTCCCAGAAAACCAGAGACATTGTGGATACTTAACGTTAATATGTGATATAAATCACACTTATCGTATAATCTTAGACTTGTTTTAAGACGATATCCCTTTGATTTTCCCTAAACTATACCTAGAACCGCTCTGAATCGCTTTCTAACGTACAACGATGGTTCGGGTTAATTCCGCGATGCCATTACTGCTACTGTTGCACTAAACGCTACCTGCGCAACATATGGGCATGAGTGGTGTGATATTAATCATTATGGGCTGATTGTTAGCAATATTGAATGGTTGTAATCTGGCCTTGGACATGGATAATTCCCGTCCCGTGAAATGAGCTAGGTTTATCACCTCTCTATAATTACTCCTATAATGTTTTTGAGGTCACAATGAAGAAGAGGCTAATTATGAGTGCAAGTATTCTTGCTGCGCTCGGTGGCAATGCCAGTGCGTCAATGGGCGATACTGTTGCTAAAGCTATGGATCTTCGTCTAGAGACAATTGAGTGTAAAGATGACCAACGCCAAGTTTCGGCTGAAAGCTTAGAAATGGCTGTGTCTATTATTGCAAAACTCAACACTCAAACTAAACAGCTTAGAGAAGTTTACAGTGAGATTGAGCAATCAGATGTACCTGAGAGCTATTTTGATAAAGTAACTATCGATGAGCTGGTGGTCGCAGACGGTTATATCCGTGGTTTTGAGATGATTCTTAAAGCGCAACACGAAAGCCTAAGTCGTCGTGCAACGGCATATGAGCAACCAGCGGTTGAAACAGCAAAACAAATTCGTAAGGCTACAGCGAAGCTACGCCGTGCCGTTGGTGATTTAATGTCGATCGAACGCCAACTCCAAGTGGCTTCGATTGGTAAATATGAGACTAGCTTTGAGATGACTTCTGATAAAGTTGCAAAACTCAAAGCGGCGACACAAGCGACTGTCTCTAATTATCACTAGGGGAACGCATGAAAAACGTCACCCCATCCCCTCGATTTGAACAAGAAATCAAAGCACAAGGTTTCAATGACGTTGAAGCTTTGTGCAAAGATATCGCCCTTCACTTAAGTTACGACGATGATCTATCGGTTCAATATCTTGGCCGTGTTGCAAGTCTAGCCTATCCGACAGACGCTGAAGATGCAGGGTTGGGGCATATCCACTTGTGGGACCCGAGCAGTCCATGGTTTGACAGCGCCAAACAAGGCAAATGGAATCGAGCACGACGTCAATTCGATAGAACGAGTGACACTTGCATTGTGTATTCTAGTCATTGGGAAAATGAAGACGAAATCCTTTTACTTGGTGTAGCAAATCCTTGCCACACAGATAAGGCGAAAGGTAAATTCTCAAAGCTTTTTGATAACAATTTCATGGAATATTTTCTAGAGGAAGGGTTGAAGTTCAACGACCTGTAATCCCCCTGCCAGCTCAACATCAGCTGGCATTCATTCTATTTGGTATACCACCAATCCTTCGTGTTCATTGAACAACAAAGAGCGCCCCCTTGTTAGTTATACTTCGATTTTCAATTGTTTGTTGCGGTTCCTAGCTTTGAAATTAACCGTTTCAGAGATTTCAATAACGACCTCATCACAACGTTCATTGTGAAGTCTTGCTGGTGGAAATTTGATGGGCTTTCCTATGTTCTCAAGATACTGAAATGTATCATTTTTTATCTCAATCGCCTGTTCTGCAATAGAAGGTGAATGAACCACACCGTTACGTAGAATTTCTTCCGTTTCGCAAACCCCCAAATCAAAAGCCTCTATCAACATGCTTGCTGTTTCCCATGTTATTTCTCCGACTTCTGCCGCAGCAATCCAAGTCGAGTGATATCGAAGTATAGTTTTTTTCATATTGAGTAAAGTACTTGGTCAATCTTCCATACTGACAACGATGGAGATGGAATATATTCCTGTAGTACTGTCTGTCATTGTCGGAATTAATGTCTTTATGTTTATCCTAAAGTTTGAGCGTAAGCCTATAGACTCACAAACTACTGGGTCAAAGCCCGTTACCAGTACGACGACTGACACTGACTGATCTCGAAGCCCATCCGATTAAGTTATACGTACAATACACCTTCTCTACCTCGAAAATGAATGGCGAGACTGACGGCGTTGGTCTTTCTTGTCATTCATTTAACCAAGCCTAGCGCGGTAGCCAATCTTCTCCCTTTACCTTCAGTTACGTAAAACAATCACTGAAAATCATGCCATTAATTGGAATTTCTATGTACCACAGAAGATAACATCGGTGAGATGGCCGATGCCTTTGTTTCGACCATAGACCGCATGGCTGACTTTGAAAGGTACAGAGAAAATGAAGACCACACTAAAGCTCTCCTTAATGACAATGATTTTAGGGCTAACGAATGTTCCAATCGCTTCGGCTGCGCTAGAACAAGTTTCATTTACCGATACGAGTGGCAACCCTAAAAGCGTCGATGGCCGTGAATTGAACATGGTCAACATAAGAGACACGCTGACCCTTAAGATTTCATCTGGTTTGGATAGAAAAATTCAGGTTCGACTGCAACATGGTTCAGGTCTAGTTGAAAGTCAGTTGACCGCTGTCATAAATATCCATGATCGACTGAACATAGACGGCAAGGATTTCTACGGTAAGGAAGTGGTTCTCAGCAAGGTGCCTCAAAACGAAGGGGAGTACACCGTTGTTGTGGAATACCTAGATTTATCCAATGCAGTCGTCTCAACGGAATCTTATACATTTGTGCAAGACACGATTAAGCCGGTGATCAGTGGGCAGTTCGTTCACATTCTCAATGCATATTATGGTCACATCGATAATTTTGGGAACACAGGGACAACGAAGCAGCTTGAAGTGAGTGACATTAGTGACAACAACGGCATCTCACGAGCCAGATATTGGGTTAAGCAACCAGATGGTTCCAAGAAATACAAAGACGTTGAATATAATCTAGAAAGAAAAACCGTGATTGTGGCGGGGTCTATCGCGGCCACCACTGGTGCGGGACTTGTCCCTGCGCCCGGATATTACCAATTTGGAATCGATGTTTATGATACATCAGGTAATGTAAGTACCCTTGCTCGATCGTCACATATGGACTTTACTTGCCCAGCCACCAGCTCCAATAAGATTGAAGTACGTAACGCGCAATCTGGCGTTTGGGAATCGTACTACTCAGGTATGACGATATACAGCAACCCAGTCTCGATTAGATATGGCCGCTTACTCTCACAATTTGCTACTAATGACTCCCCTTATGGTTGGAAGAAACTCAATCATATGGTCAGCAACACAGACTCTACGTATGCGTATTACCAGCCGACCATTAACTACCCTCAAATGTATAGCTACTTCCATTTTTATACGGAATCGGGTCATTACTGTTCGACTTATCGATATCGTGATTTGAATTTCAACCTCGCTGCGGGGGTTGATATGGCACCGAAATTTACGGGGGTGTGGCACAAAACCAATTTATCAAGTGAGTGGATCACCAATGACAGACCGAAAACGAATGTTCCCTATACAATCAATGCCGTGCGAGTATTCGTTGAGCCACGTAGTTATCGACAAAAGCTCACCATAACCGCTGGCGGCTCATGCTACGTGAACCCCGGCGCGACATCATGCGATATCAGTACGAACTATATTTACGCCACAGGGCGCGGTTATATCCCATATTCTATCTATACCGCTAAAGAAGACGGCTCGATGAACATTCACGGCGGTTACTTATATACATATTGGGATTTCAATCCAATCGCCATTCGCTCTATTCATTATGACGGAGCCGCACAAAACATTACGATGCAAACGTATGATGCCGATACTGTTTTTGATTGGCGGTCTTCCATGTGGCGATATAGCTCCATTTCGGCAACGGCCAACATTGGAGCCGGTCCACAAGACATCCCTGTCTCTCATACAAATCAGATCGACTTGCAGACATACGATTTCAGCTTCGATGTGTCTGCTCTAGATGTTGAAATGAATGTGCCTTTTGTATTTAAAGTCATTGACTCGTATGGCAACGAAACCAACCGCGTTGAAACGTTCACGATTGATACTGTGAAGCCCAAGATACAGGTTATGTATTCAGGCGAAGCATTACCCGAGGTGTTGAGTGATATACGTGATCTTGAAATCCATTTGGAAGATTTCAGTGAGGCTGTGCCGACTAGTGTGCAACTGTTGGGATCTGATGCTGAAGAGAATGTCTATCTGGCGGTGCTATCTCATGGTGATGGGCTGTTTCGTGTAGCGAAGCCCAAAATATTCCCCACGCTCAATTATGAGGAAGGAGAAAGGTACAAGCTAATTATTACCGCTGAAGATGAGCAGAAGAACGTACAAAACAAAGAAATATCCTTTGGATATGAGCCAGATAACCTGATTGTTGTTGAGGCACAACCTTACGTACCTGCAAACCAAGCTTTGTATGATGTTTCATCAAATGCACTGGCTCGAATTTACACCGAAGATCCGCTCATAATTGAAGGTGGGCAACGTGCAACTGGTCCACAAACAGCGGAAATCAGTAACCGTAAGGATTCGGACTTCGCTATCTCGATTGTGGCGGATACGGGTATTGTGAATGTGTTACCAGGCGAAACCAAAGCGGTGATGGTAGATCTTGGGCCTGCAGGTGACCTCTTGGAAGTTGAAGTGTTTCCGTCTGAGCGAATGGAAGGTACGGCTCAATTTATGTTCTCTATACCGTCCCTCAGTACTATTTACTGACGATTAACAGGGCGAAGCGATTAGATATTCTCACGCGCCTTTACCGCCCCTGTTCATGCTTATGTGAACAGGGGCTTCTTCGTAATAACCGTTGATGATTTATGTTTCTGAGATATGCCTAAATGTGGGAGAGTACTAATGTCTCATACCAAGCAGAAATTATCCGAAATCAAAAAAGCGGATATCACTGCTGTAAGGTGAACTATGTAATCTCGCCCTCTTATTTAAAATGTTGTATTCTCACGGCAACTATATGATTTGTACATTAATAAACCTGTCAATAATTGATGGACAACGTTTTGAGGTCTATTCGTGTTATCTATCGCGAACTATAAATTTACAACTGTTGAACCTTTAGGCGAAGGCGGTTTTGGCTTTGTCGAAAAAATCGAGCTTGTCAGAAACTACAAAGAAGGTGAACAACCTAATCAATATGCGCGTAAGGTTTTGGCTCCAAAGAACGATCTTAAAATGTTTAAAGAACGATTTAAGCGTGAGGTTTTCAGTCAGAATAAATGTGAACACAAGTATGTCGTTGATATCTACCTCGCAGATCTAGACTGTGATTCACCTTACTTTATTATGGAACTTGCAGATTGTGACTTGGCGGATCTCATTAAAGCAAATGAACTAAGTGAGCAAGACAAACTCGATGTCATGATTATGACGTGTAAAGGTTTACAACATATTCATAGTAAAGGTTACCTACATAGAGACATCAAGCCATTTAATATTCTGAAGTTTTCACATGATAAGTACATACAATTGAACGGTGAGGTAACACCAGATGTCTTCTATAAGATTTCAGACTTTGGTTTAATTCGAAAAACCGATCCTGACCCAACATCTGAGGTTCTAACTTCTTTCGGAACCATTCTTGGTACTACGAGATACTGTGCTCCAGAATTGATGTACTCAGGCATCTACACGCATCAAACGGATATTTTTGCTTTAGGTAGAGTGTTTGAAGAGTTGGACGTTCAAGATAAACATTTGCAGAAAATAATTGCAAAATGTGCTGATTTCCAAGCACGCACTCGATATACGAATATTGATCTCGTTTTGGAAGATATAACCAACGTTGTTGAGGTTGTCGAATAATGCTAAAGCTAAAGGAATGTAGTAGTTTCACTCATGCTAAATCTGATAAAAGAGTAAACCAAGATTCGATCCTTACCCCCACTAGGTGTGATGATGGTTTTCTTTTTGCAGTGGCCGATGGAGTTGGTTCTTACAAGGGCTCTGATTTAGCTTCAATGGCTGCTGTTGAGTATTTAGAGAAGTCTCATCTGTCCAAGGCTCGTTTACTTTCTCCAGATTTATTCGAAGGTATCTTAACGAACGTTAAAGTGCTGTCTAACTATGACCCTGAATATGAAGTGGCTTCAACAACACTCACTTATGCATACGTAAATTCAACCGAAATAATAATTGGTCATATTGGCGATTGTCGAGCTTACGTAAAGCAAGGAAACAAGTTGGTCCAACTAACTAAAGATCATACTCAGCATCAAATGTTGATCGATCAGAAGTTATATACGAAGGCCCAATTGAAAAACGCAACAGGGAAAAACCTAATCACAACAGCTATATCTCAAGTTGTACCAATGAAACCTGAGTTTTTCAGCTTTAAAGTTTCTGATTACGTTGATGACCTACAGAATTTAACTATTTATCTGATGAGTGATGGCGCACATGCGTACTGGGAGGAAAACCCTAGATTCTCACCGAACACCATGAAAAATGTCACAAAATTATCTAACAGCTTATTACGTCGTATTGAACGGAAAGGCGCAAAAGACGATTATACGCTCGTTGCATGTACATTTTCTGTTTAGTTAAACAATTAAAGGAGCGTCAAGCTCCTTTTTTATTACGAACGTACTGCTCTGGACGCACCAGTACCTCAATCGATATACGCTGAACTGAGTTGCGGCAAATTAAACAGAAAATCGGCTTGTCCATTGTTGTTATCTGAAACCGGATAGACTTCGACATATAGGGGGTCACCATTGCCTAAGTCGATTACGATGTCCTTCGTTTCTCCCGGAGTGACTTCAACCCAACCGTTTTTAGTTTGAATTCGAATAGGGAAGTCCGAGGAGGCATTGTTGGTGATTTCACCCTGCTGGTCACCCGTGGCCAACATACTGTTTTCGAGTGTGAGTGCTCGCTCTGTCAGGATGATCGCCATTGGTTTACCATTTGATAAATACAGCGGTGTATTACTTTGCGACGCTAAATAGTCAATGGTGTCCATGACAATCAAGTTTTCGGGCTTGTAACTGAAACTTCTGAGTATTGAGTTGGTATTACTAAATTCGTCTGCAGCAACGACCGATAACGAATAGATTTCATTTTCATCAAGCGTGGGGAAGAGTTTAGGTAATTCGAGTTGATAGGTTTGGCTGTTTACTGTTTCTTCAATAAGTGAGTATCCAAGCTGATAGTCAATGTCATAACGAGAACCACGTAATGAGACAGTAATGTCATTGATGCTAGAGCTGTCAGAAACGGTAAAGGTCACTTTTCTCAAATCGGTCACCTGATCTGATAAAGTGCTTCCATCATAACCCATGAGTATCGATGGAGCGGTCTTGTCACTGACGTAAGTGACGGCATGTTTACGAGTGTCTGGACCGTGGCGCTCTCTTGCATAGACGTAGACTTCATGAGTCCCCTCTGGTAGCTCGGTTAGATTATATTGGCCTTCAAAAGTCGTGCTGTTGACCGTTGAGTTAAATCGCGAGACATTGAGCTTGTTTCCATCGGCATCTTGCAGTTCATATCTATCCATGTAAATCCTATTTTGGTAGCACGTATGGCATGTAAGCTCGACGCGAACCGATAAGACCTTGGTATCTTCATTAAATGAGGTTTCCTCTACAGATGGATAGTACCTATCATTGTATGATCCAACGGGGTACGTAGGGTTACTCGATAAAGTCTGGTCTTCACTACGTACAGTGAAGCTACTGTGATAATAAGCCGATCCACCAGCTGTCATTGTCCAAGGTGAGCTTAGGATAACATCACATACATCTTGCCCTGTCGGAACCGAACATGAATGCCCTGCGTGATAGGCAATTTGAGGATAACTTCTAGCATTTACAAAAAGTCGTATGCGTTCGATCTGTACTGGCAGTTCATCATTGTACACACGTCGACTCCATGACCCCCAATCTTGTGTATCCGAATAATAGTATTGCCCATATCTCGGGACAGGAGTTTGTCGGGCGCTATCTGAGAGTGTTACACTATAAAGACTTGGCCCAGTCACATTCCGGTAATGCGCTTGGTTTCGCCATGATATACCGATGGCTCCAGCGGGTGAGGTATCGACAAAATATATAAACCCGTCACCTCTGTCTGTGTATACGGCGTTAGCTCCAGAAGCCCAGATTCCCCCCGCATTGTCGAAGCTCCCAGAATCATCGCGAAAATTCCAATCTGCTACACGGTATAAGACCGTTACGGGATTGGTATCTACCTCCATGTCGCGCACATAAGGTTGAAACCCGGTTAATCCGCCAATTACATTGCTACTCCCTGGAACCAAGACACCAACAGCCTCTAGTGTGTCCGTTCGTAACGAGTCCCAATACACATCTTGATAGGCGGTATAGGTGACATTACCGGCCTTGTCCGAAATCTTTGTTCGCGTTTGGAATCGATCAATCGCATTACCAACTGGGAATAGAGTAGAGTTCGCTGAAAGGTTTATTTCAGCAGATAGTTTTGACTCAGTGTAGGCAAGGCTCTTCGATTTATATGGAATACGATTGTCTTCGGCGTCGAAGGTGAAGGTTTCCATCTCAATGTTATCAATGCCCGATGTATCGGAGACATTTTTGACTTCAACGATGGTTGAGGTATAGGAACCCATTTGAGCTGATAAATACCAGCTTCCGGCAGGCAGCATTGAGTTTACATAGCCGCCATACATGTATTTTACTGACATATCATCAGAGGCTGGTGGCGTGACATCCCTAATGATGTTCGTGGTTTCTGAATTAACCACCTCTCCATCTAGTGACAGCGTTTGCGCCTGAACGGTAAAACTGCCTTCTGAGGGAATAGAAACGTTAAGTAATGAACCGAAATACTCACTATTGAATGGAGACTGTGAATCATTGACCGTGATCACGTTACCCGTGCTGTTGGTCACAGCAACGCCGTTCTGAAGAATATTGACTCGGATGCGACGATCTAATCCCGCACTAACATGAACCCCTAATTGGCCGACGTTATTAATTAACGTGGATTCGGCAGTGTTCGTTTTTACAAGCTTGGATATGCCGAGTGTATCGGTGAACTCGAACCCCTCGATTGCTGAATGCGCTAACCCAGAAGCGGTAAGACAAATTGAAAGAAAACATAATCGAAATTTCATACTTGACCTATTTAAATCAAAGTGAATTAGATTGATGTTATCAAGAGTGACTTAACAGGAATTCAAATAAAGGAAGAAATTACGGTGATTGATTGACGATGGTGCTTTAAAAAAAAGAAAAGGGCTCGTAATGAGCCCATTCTCGCTCTTGAAACCCCTTCCAAGAGACTTGTGCTCGCAAGACCTCTCCTGCAAGACTTCAATCCGAGGATTGACCTTCTGGAACCCCTTCCAGTCGGATTTGTATGGAGGAACTAAGAATAAACTTATGTCATTCACTCGTTCAAAATTAGTATACACCAGAAAGATTAAATGTTTAGAAAAACAAACCTACTTAAAAAGTCAAAATCGCGTCGTTATTTGAAATAAAGTGTGGATCGCCCAATTAGAATGACTCTGTAACTTTACTCAAAGGACGATCCAATGAACCAATCTCCCCATCTATTCAGTTGTCTTATTGCGAGCGTCTTCGTTATTACTGGTTGTTCAAGTGAACCCGAAGATGCTGCGTATTGTCCCCCCGTAAATACTAACCACAGTCCATCTCACAAAGTTGATGGTGCCAGTGAGTATTTCAAAGCGGCGACGCCAGTGTCATTGAATGAATTTAACCTTAAGTCATACGAAGCTCCGATCATTGATGGTGAAATCCACTTGACTGATCCCAAACGCATATCGAGTCGGTACGTCTTAATGAATTTGAATCATGGGAAGGAGTCACTGTATGTCATAAGGCATGCGGCGATGGACTATTCAAGGTTAAGTGGATACGACTACGCGTTCTTAGCGGAGCATAAAGAGCATGCAACCGTAGTAACAAGTGGTGAGAAGGTGACGGTCGTTGCGTCTTCTGGGAAACCGAACTCATTCAACTACATTGAAGCGCCAATTTATAAAGAGGGATATGAGGGGCGGGTCGAATGGAAGACACAAGAGTACCTATATGGGTTGGCCACTCAATTTGATGAACTCTATATCGACACAGCGATTTCTATTGATAACAAGCCTTATGTTCTGGGTTTCGCCAAAACAAAGACAACCACAGGTGAACGGGTGGGCGTCGTTTTGTTCGACTTGAGCGATAAGGGTTCTTATAAGTACACAAGGGTTATTGAATATAAAGGTGAGAAAACGCTGACCGGCAATGCGATGTATGTGTATCAGCACGACAACGTTGTCATGGTCAGCGTGTTTGATAAAACGTTTAAGGTCGCCCATCCAAAATCATGATCCTGGTTCGTTTCCGATAGTTAACTAGCACTCTCCCCTGAAGCTCCGCGAGGAGCTTTTGTGCATAATTACCGTTGATTTTATACCTTGTCTTTAATCTCCAGTGTCTGTTGCGATATGTACATTCCGCACATACTGGAAATTGAGTTCAGTACTGTATTGGAATCCACTCCCGGAAAGTTTCTGCAGTAGACCTCTAGGGCCATTAATCCAATATGCATACTTTGTGGAAGGCTTACTGGTACGGGTCTGACCGATTTGTCCTTCTGACCTACTTGGAAAAAGACTTTCGTACCTTGGTGTTCTACGCCAAAGAATTTCGATGATTTCTCACCGCCGACACCATGATTGCTGAAACTTATCTTTTGGTAATAACCCAAACATACACCAATGAACAATGGCAGTTCGATGTCTGTGAGTTGAATCGCGACCTTATCTTTCCAGTTGTATGAGCGATCAGTTGAGTTATTACTAAGGGCAGCTTCTAAACGAATGGTATAGAAAATATTTTGCTCGCCATTTTCATCAACAATACCCTGTTGGCTCGACTTCAGCTTTTCGTCCGGCTTCACTTCTAACGCTGCTTTACCGCCATGAACTTTGTAACCATGTGCTCGGATCTGGCGCAGCGAATTCGAATCAGGCGCAGGGTTATTTGCTTTGAATGGATTGTGTTTGTTTCCTTCCTGTTGCGGGTTATTTGCTGGTGGTACAGATCGCGCTAACGCTTGGTTGTTCTGAGGTTGGTTCTGAGGTTGGTTTTGGCTTGGTCCGTTTGCAGGCATCGAATGTACGTTAGCAGTCGATGGACCATTGTTATTTTGAGGCTTCTGAATTGGACGATTGTTTGGTGAAAATGTTGACGTGTTCATAAAAGGAATCCCTGCATGACATTTAACAGGGTTATACAACTTCGCACTCGCTATTTAGATTTTGGCGAGCTTTGTTCGATGTGTGTTTCGATATCCGATAGCAATTGTTTCGTATGGACGCACAAGCGGTAGTAAACGGTGGGGGACTCATCAGCATAGGGGCTTAAAAACGTATCTGCTGAGTATCCGGTATTTTGATAGTAAGCACTACGTATGCCTTCAGTCAGAATGCGCAGAGGGATGACAGGGTAAGGGTCAATCAATGTTTGGTTGGCTTCTAATGACGACTGTAGAGCGAGTTCAGATTGCAACAGTGCTTGCTTTAATACGGCTGTTAAGTCGACCAGAGCGTTATGGGTTAAGGTTGAGTCAATCAACGTTAAAGAGTTTGTGTTTTTCATACCATCGAGTGTCTTTGATGCGTTCGATTTCATATATTAGCATTTCTTGATGTGTTGTACTTATCATTCCCAATTTTTTTAAAAGCACAGCAAATAGATCAAATAGTCATCAATATTTGGCTGCCTATTTGGATTTTATGACTAAATAAAGTGTGAAGATTACGTATATCCAGTTTATCAATGTTTCGATAATGGCGGCGTATGAACATTACACAGTACACATATATCAAAATATTCGGCACGCTCGTTGGCTTAGTGTTGGCCGTATTGTTACTTAGTGGTCGGTATCAGATTTCATTGGTCCCAACAGCATTGGGTTGTTTACCTATCAAGGCCGCTGTCATCGACTCTAAGAATCATTTCCCCAAGCGTGGGCAACTCATGTCCTTCCTGTCGCTTAACGCACAACCTTATTTCGCACATGGCACCAATTTCTTGAAAATAGCAGCTGGTGTTGCTGGCGATACCGTGACCTTTGACTTGGATGGAGTCACCGTGACCACCAAAGATGGGGAGGTCATTCGTTATGCGGCTGATGCTCGTCGAATGATTAATTATGCCCAAATCGACTTCGATACCCTCAATAAAACTTTCGTTGTCCCTGAAGGTCAATATTTCGCTCTTGGCACGCTACCTACCTCTTTTGATTCAAGATACTGGGGTTTAGTTGAACACTCTCAAATTATCGGAGTTGGCTATGCATTTCTCTAAGGCACACAACGTCTTGTTACTAACTTCATTCATTGCGACTTACGCGTTGGCTAACGGACAACTCACTCAAGAAGATCTGGACAATGTACAACGAAGTAACGACATCATATCCAACGCCCATGAAGTTGAAGGTACTCAAGCAGTTTTAGATGCAAGTAACTTGAACCCTAAAATGATGAAAGAACTGAAACAAATGGCGGATCACGCCAAGTTGTTGAACAGTACTATTTCTGACCAATCGGACTCTCTTATCGAATATCGCAAGGACGATACGCCAGATATCAATTTCAGAGCCCTTCAAGATGTTATCGATGATAACCAAACTCAGTATCAAGCCAATTCCATTGTCAATGAAGGACAACCAAAACCCTTAGCATTCGCTCCCTCCACATTGACAATTGATAATCTCGATTCGATAAGCATTGAGCAGCCTAACCCTTCGTCTCCAAGTCAAAAAGTAGACAACAAATACGACGATGAAGAAGCGAACACTGTTTTTTGGATATTCGTGTCGAGTTCAATGCCTGATCACCAAATGAAAGAGGTGCTAGAGCTCGCTGCAGAGTGGGGAGGCCGTGTTGTGTTTAACGGCTTACGACCTGGCGACGTGGGCGTACCAGATATGATTAAAGGTTTGTGGCAATTAAAGGTCAAACTGGCTAATGCTCAAGATGACATACGCACGCATGCCGAGAACCCAGACAAACTGAAACGAATCAATAAAGCCGCTGTTTACATGGATCCAATGGCATTCGAGCGTTTCAACATTGAACAAGTTCCAACGATGGTTTATGAGCGCAAATTATCCGATAACACAAAACTCGTCGGGAAAGTGAAAGGTCTAATCAGCGCAAGCTACTTACAGAACGAGACGGAAAGCGCGGCAGCAAACCCTGATTATGACGGCTCCGAGGTATTCCTTGGTGAAATGGGGTCCATATTTCCTATCGCAGAAAAAAGCTTCATTGAAGAGTCAAAAAATAGAATGAGGGCCGTGGATTGGGAAACGGAACAAAAACAAGCAATAGCACGCCATTGGCATAACCGCAGTTTTCATACTCTTCCACCAGCCGCGAAAGACCGTGAGTTCGACTTTGACCCAACAGTAATAGCCACTGCTGATGTGAAAGCGGTGAATGGTCTTATTCTGGCCAAGAAAGGAGAGTTAATAAATCCCCTCAAGCCGCTTAAAAACCACGACATAGTACCTGCACATTTAACCATGTTTATCTTTGATGCGACCGACGAACAGGAAGTGGAGTTTGTAAAGTACATGTCTCTCAATGAATCTCGCGGGAAAGTGAAACTCATTTCTACACGTATCGACAAGGATAGGGGGTTTGACCACATATCTGAGTTAAATAAGAAGTTCACCTATGACGTGACCATCCTGACTAAAGAAGTCATCGATCGATTTGATTTGGAAGTGACCCCGACTCGGTTAATTAGTACCGATGAGGGTATGTTCCAGATAAATGAGTATTCAGCGCAAACAGTCACTCAGGTCAACCTACAAGTAGCTGACGGTGGCCAACCTACACCGTTCAATCAATCCAAAACAAACTAGTTAAGGAAAACACAACATGATTAAGAATCTCGTACTTATTGGTTTCGGCGTCGCTCTCGGTGTGTGGTTGGCTGATACACAGCCCAATCTAGCCAACTCTGTGAGGGACATTACTGAATCAAGCATTGATGCTGCAGATCAGCTAATGAAAGATAACCCAAACTTCTCGAATTCCGTGAACAACATTAAAGAACAAGGTATTGACGCTGCTGGTGTTGTGATAGAGCAAGTGAATAAGAACTAAAGGGAGGAACATATGATTAGGTTCTTTTTGATTGGTTTGATGTCCACAATGATAAGCATGGCGAGCTTATATTCTGTGGCTGCGGATAACGACAAAGCAGGCGACTTATGTCCCGATGCCAACATCTTGAGTACAGTCATCGACGGTATGTGTTGGAGCTGTTTACTTCCAATTCGACTAGCCGGTATTGGTGGGGACGCGCCTAAAGGTGCCGCTTCGAGCAAGCCTTTTTGCATGTGTGCTGATGAGCTAGGTGTCCCTGAATGGGGTATACCGCTCGGATTCTTCCAACCATCAAGGATCGTATCTTTTTCACCAACGCCATACTGCATGCCTTCATTCGGTGTTCGTTTGGCAGACGATAATACCCGTGCTGGACAAGGCCGAACAGAAACAGCGATTGACGATACAGAAACTTCTTTTTTTCACTATAAATATTGGGTTTACCCAGTAATGCAAATGATTGAAATGTTTGCCAATGCGGATTGTACCTATGATGGGGCGACAACATTGGATTTGGCGTACTTTTCCGAAGCCGACCCGTTGTATCAAGATGATTTGTTGGCGTTCGTGATGTTTCCGGAAACCGTTATCTTTTCGAACCCAATAGCGACGTCTATCTGTACAGCCGATTGCGCTCAAATACTGGCTGGTGGAGAGGTGGTTGAAAACTATTTTTGTGCTGGGTGTTCAGGGAACCTTTACCCAATGACTGGTAATAATCAGTACAGTGACGATCCGGTACGTGGCACTTCGTTGTTAACCACGCGTTTGATGGCCACTCTACACCGACGTGGGCAAGCACAGCTGACAATGGGTAATCATATGATTCAAGACAGTTGTGAACCGAACTACGCGCCAATGTTGCCAAAAACACAATATCGTTCATCCATGCTTTACCCAGTAAGAGAGGCGAGCTCGCAACCTAAAGGTGGGGGAGGATCTTCAATTCCACTATCAACAGGTTGTTGTCATAAACTCGGTGACAGCGTTCTTAAGTGGGGGAACGGGCGATTGGTCCCTGGTCGGGAAGCGTTCGTTTATCTTTTGTATTCTTGGAATGATTGCTGCTTAAGGTAACTTTAGAGAGCCACCCTAACGGGTGGTTTTTTGTATTCGTTTAACAAAAACTCAAAATGCCCTCGCTATTTGAAATTTTTTAAGTGTTACGGGATTAACCTGATCTTGTTTTGAGAAAAAGGCAGGGCGTTATGTTTAATCGAATACTGACTCACTTTAGCTTGTTCGCGTTTCTGGTTCAGATCTTTCATGTTTCTTTTATCGGTGTGCTGTATGCATCTACCTCAACGGTGACCTACGCACAGGATATGTCACTTGATGAGATATACGGAAACTTTCAAACACCTACTTACAGCGGTGGTAATGCTACTGTAGGTGGTAACTCGCTAGGCAACTCAGAATTGTTTGGATTGGATGTTGAGCGTGTTGGATCAGAAGGGCAATTCGACGCTTACCAAGCCTATCAAAATGAAAACAAACTCAGAGATTCAGGGCAAGGTGTCTCTGATAGATTTTCTAGCAACACAGTTGGCAGTGAGTCAGATTATGACGCTAAGGCATACAACACCTTAAAACTGAACTATAACGACAATTACCAAAAGCTAGAGTCCGATGACGCTATCATGGTCGATGCTGACAACATCTTTAAAGACTTAGCCAATAACCTCGAAGATTCAGATTCTGACTTTTATAGTGCCTGCACCACTGAAACAAACACGTATTCAGTAAACAGGGAGTATGTCGGAAAAGTGCAAAATGAATGCATGGAACCCGATCGTTCGAACTTAATGAAGTGTGAACTGACGCGACACACAACTTACCCTTTGAAAAAGCGTTCGGGGAGTGGTGATGTAGAAATTCTGGATTCTCATACCTTCAGGTTGACGGTAGGTGACCCTACAAATAACGGCACAAATGACCACGGAATGGGGTGTTACCACAAAATTAACTTTGTTGAATTTGAACTCGAAGACGATGTGCGTATCAGCTCCGTGACCTTTGAACGCGTGTGGGTGGATGATGTCATTCAGTTTACTCTTAATGACGAAATCGTTTATCAATACGTTCCTACCAAGTCGTATTGGTTTGGCAATAGCGGTTCTACATACCCTGATTATGATGAAAACGGCAATTGGGCGCACCCATATGTAGACGAAACTGGCTTTCCATACCAGCATACCAATTGTGAATTCAGCTCTAGCCGAGTCTTTACAACGAATACCAATATAACAGGCCAATTTGAAGCCGCTCGCGCTTCTAATCGCGGTATTGTCAAATTCAAAATGCGCCTCGGTGTTGGTGGTGGAGGGGAAGGTAAAGCCACCATCCTAGTTCGTACCGTGGATCCAATCGACCCCCGAGAATTCATAGAACAATCGCCTGTAGGTTGTGCTGCTGAACTTGGGTGGATTCAAGACCCATCAACGTGTGGTGTGTTCGGTAATGAAGGCGACGAAATATACATTAACCCAGATTGTAGCAACCCTTTGAATCAAAGTGGTGGACAACAAGGCATGATGTGTAGCTATGGTGGTTGGGAGTGCGTCGATACAGAAGCCGCGCATATAGACGATTACGATCCGTTTTTGATTGGCTTGCCGATAAATGTTCCTCGTGCTGGCCAAACGAGCGATGGTAAAGAGTGTCTAAAGGCCAACGCCGTCAACTATGAATGTAACCCCTTACCTGATCAGCAAATTTGTGGCCAACCTTATTGGCCTGAAAGCAATGAGCGGGTTTGTACTTCTTTCACTGAATTTAATGCCAATATTCCGGACCGATGCGAGCCATACAGAAACAGTGCTGATTGTGCGTTAATTGAACAAAATCCAGCCTTTGTTGACCCGATAACGGGTCGAGCCTACGTTCAAGAGTCAGTCTACGAATGTAATACCTACACAAACGGAAACTACTCGTACACGATGGAGGAAGACATCTGCACGGGTGAAATGCAGTGTGTGGGTGGAGATTGCCGCTATTCCGAGCTAGAGATGAATGATGATTTTGCAGAAGCGATGGCAACGTTCAAAATGCTCGAAGACATCAAATCGAACATGGAATGTGAAAATCCAGATGATGTCTCTACCTGCAAAGTTTTCAATGGTGAAGTGTCATATTGCGGTATCGAGCAAACAGGACTTGGCTTCAATTGCTGCACGCTATCCGCAGGCCAAACTAATATCTTCGATTATATCAAAGGGGTCTATCATCACTACGCAATGGAGCAATCATTGGCTGGATTGGCTAGTTCGGGTGCGGGATTCGGTTCGTGGGCGTCGAGTTACCCGACTCCTGTCACCGACACAGTAACTTATGTAACCGATGCCGTGAGCGCTGGATGGGATTTTGCAGTTCGTAATGTCACGGGTGAAGTTGGAGAGGCCGCAGCGGAGGCCGCCACAGAGAGCTTGTTAGACGAAATCAAAGGTGAATTGATGAAAAAGGTCGCGGATTTGATCCCAGATGCAATTCGAGATGCCATCTTTGATACCGTGACTGAGGGGACGGGTTCAACAGCCACTACCACAGTGTCACTCAACCCAGCTGTCTCTGGTGCATTTGCAACAATTATGGCCGTGTATGCCGCGTATCAGCTGATTAAATTGGGCGCAATGATGATTTCGGAGTGCGACGACCTCGAAATGGGCATGGGTATGAAGCTTGACCAACAACAATGTATATATTCCTCTACCAGTTGCCATAAAGATACCCCTTTCGGCTGTCTGATAAAACGGAAGCACTATTGCTGCTACCCAAGTCCATTGGGGCGTATCATCATGGAGCAGGCTGCGCCTCAACTGAATATCAGCCTAGATCCTAGAAATGGACAATGTTCTGGTATGACGCTTGAACAAGTCAGTGAGTTGGATTGGGACGCCATAGATTTAACCGAATGGGAAAACTTGATCATGGCCTCTGGGTTAGCCGTTGAACATGATGACTTAAATATCGATACACTGTCGAGCCAAGCTTGGATGCCGAACAATGATGATGCATTGAATCCTGTGGACCTTAACCAAGCGCGATTCGAGTCAACTGACGCTGATGCAAACTTGAAAGAAACGCATGATGCGGCAATGCCTGGTAACTTAGATTGCTCGGTTTACCCTAGACCACCAGTGTGTGACTCTCCGTTATCGATTTTGGACGACTAGATTTCATTTATAAAGGACAAATGGCATGAATCAACTCACTGAATTACAAGCTGGGTTAGCAGTACTACAAAGTCACTGTACAAGGGGTAAAGTTATCGTGGAGGCGAATACAGGGGGAACGGGTATCAACGTTACCCTTCGTGCGCCAAAGAGTGAACAAAATGGTCTACTTGAGAAATTACGTTCTGTCGCCCCATTCCAAGGCAAAGAACAGCTGATTTCTCTGTGGGTCGATGACCTTAATTTCTATGAGTGCCGCCTAGAGAAGTACATGGCGTATATCACGGATAACTAACCATCAATGATACTGCTGACTTCGAAACATGAAAAAGGGCTTACAATGTAAGCCCTTTGTATTCATATTGACTATTTAGCTGTCTGCTTCTAGTTGCTCAACACGACTGATTTCGTCGTCGCACGAGATAGCGGTTATTTCAACATCTTCATACTTCGAATCCGCGCAGAACGCTTGTGTCAACTTCTTGGGTAAGGACGCCCCCTCTTTAAACTTAAAAACCACTGTCATGAATTGTTCCATATTCGGGCTCCTTACTGCGTAGAAACTTTTGTATGCGAGTTTTTGTTTTTGGCGCGTTCAAGAATCTCAGTGACCGTCGAGTGATACTCCGACAACTTTTGAGTGAACTGCTGTCCATCAACCGGCTTAACGAAATAGTACACCGTGTCATTGTTACGCACTGCATTGATGTTAGGAATGTACTGAGAATCAGCGATATATTCCTTCATCGGTAAACTCATAAAAGTAGCGGTCGGGAGCTTAATAGAAGGGCTGGTGGATAAGCCATTGGCATTTACAAAGCCTGTTGTTTCAGCGTCGCTGTATTGCATGTGTGCTATCAGGCTACTGTAATAAGTAAATCTGACCGCGATGACATTTGTATCTGGGATCTGCTTTTTAAGGTCAGCATCGAACACGTCTGTACTGAAAGGTTCCGAAATAGACCGTACACCGACTCTCGTCCCTAAGAAGGCAGTGTCCACTCCTCTGAAATATATCGCTGCGTGGGAGTCCACGTTTGAATCAAGTGGATACCCTTCAACACAAAGGCTTTCACCACCATTGTATCTTTCATCGTAAAACTTCGAATCTGGCGACAATGGTTTTTTGGTAAAGGATTGAAGTGTGTCGAATGAAGGAACCATTACCTCATCCATTTTAGACATGACAACCTTACACATTTCATACTCGTCTAAGCCACTATAAGTATCAGCATCCAAGTACATAACTAGGTTTCTTCGATCCCAACCGTACTTTTGATCCGCTAGGATGGCCAATCCGAAACCCGTTGCCATAGAGCCCAATGGTAGCCCTAATAACGTAGACCCCACATAGCCACCGATTCCCACATCCGAAATTGCACCTTTAGGTAAGGTTTGGTCTTCGATGATCGTTCCACTTCCTGCTGAACGGGTAACTTGGAGCGCGATACTTGATGTGCCTAATTCCGGTACTTCGTATTTTGCACTATTGGACGCACATGCATTCAAGAGTAAAGCGGCGGTAATGACTGATGCTGTTTTGAATAGGTCCATAATTCTGTCTTCCTTAGCCAAGTGAAACTGTATGAGTATTTATTAAATCTACTTACATTTATACATCATGAGCCGAAAAATACACAAAACCAGCCAATGAAAACGGGGGGAAATGGGGGGAAGCTTCGGATTATTTTCAAAATTAGTGACGGATGTCGAAACGATGTAACAAAGTGAATTTCCTTCGTTAATTGAACTTTGTAGCTAAATAATCTCCTACTCTGATGTACATATTCAAATCCATGAAGCAGTACGAGTCACGTATATGTTAAATCCAGATCAACATCTTTGCGTTAATGCGGAAGGCCATATCATGGTTGTTGCATTGCCCGGTTCAGGTAAAACTGAAGTGTCAGTGCGTTATGCTGAAAGGGTGCTTACCGATTCTGAGCAACACGCAATTGCCATGCTGACGTTCACAGATGCAGCGGCTACCAACTTAAAACGTAGGCTTAAGTCGACAATGCCAAGAAGTCAGACTCTTCGTGTATTTCCAAGTACTTTTCATTCTATGGCTGTGCAGCTTTGGCGTCAGACGAACTCATATAAAACGATTGTTATGGGTGGACACTTAAACATCTATATTGAGCGAGCGATGCGTGCTTGTCATGTGGCGATGAGTTATGAGGAAGCAGAGAAAACGATAAGTACGATCGGACAGTATTTAACTATACCTCGCTCAGAATTCTCATCTATCAAACTGAAACTTTTTGCAGCTTATGAAAGCATCATGCGAAAAGAGGGCAAAGTCGACCTAAATCAGATATCTCGCGACGTTATTCATGGTCTGCGAGATGGAACAATTCGACCACTGTCAGAAACTTTAGGCGTTACTCACATATGTGCTGATGAGTTTCAGGATTCCGACGATCTCCAATATATGTTTCTTTACGAGCACGCTAAACGAGGTTGTTGCATCATGGTTGTTGGAGACGATGACCAATCAATCTATGCCTTTCGAAATGCAAGAGGGGTCGATAACTTCCGTAACATGCAAGCTGATCTAAACGCGAAAGCCTACAGCTTAAAAATTTGTTATCGATGTCCACCAGCAATACTGAATGTGGCCAACAACCTAATTCAACACAATGTAGAACGAATTCCCAAAGAATTAAGGTCACACGTAGAGGAGGGCGGTGTTGTCGATTGTCATGGTTTTAAGGATGAAGACCATCAAGTTGAAAGTGTTGTTGAAGGTATCCTTGCCGATCAAGGCGGGTGGGCGGTACTGGCTAGAACCAATAAAGAAATCGATACAGTTGAGCTGGAGTTGTCCAAACATAAAGTGAAAGTTAAGCGCCTCGGCGGTAAGAGCTTCTTTGAGTCAGCCGATGTAATTTGTTATATCAAGTTGATGTGGATGCTGACACACCGTAACAGTCGGTATCTACAAGATTTCTTAGCTTACATGCATGAAGATGAGGTGATGATTGATATGGCGAAAAGTGCTAAATCAAATGGAATCGACTTTATTGGGACGGTAACCACCTTAACCCAAAGCCAATCATTGCTAATCCACACCCAATCAATTTTTGAAATGTTCATGCATGAAGGTGTCCCAAAAGAGCCAAGCAAAACGGTCAACGCCGAGTATCAACGAAAGATCATTTCAATGGTGATGGCGCAACGAAATATGAACTCTCCTGCGGCTCTTGGAGCGATGGCTGACATCCTAACCAAAACAGCTGCGTCACTTGGCAGTTTGGCTAAGGCCGCAGATCAGTTTCATGACCGGATAACCAAAATAAACGCTAAAAAGGCTGAAAAGATTGGTACAGATGAGGTAGTGATCGCTACGTTGCATGGCTCTAAAGGACTAGAGTTTCCGAAAGTCGCGATATTGAGCTGTCAAGATGAAAGAATTCCGCAACCAGATAAAGATGGTTTAGGCGAAAAGCATTGGGAGGAAGAGCGTCGCTTGTTGTATGTGGGGATAACAAGAGCTGAGAAGTACTTGCGACTGTGTTTCTTCAAAGAGCAGTTGTCATTTTTGAGAGAGGCGGTTCCAGATCGAATTGAGTTGGCCGTACAACAGCGAAATGAAGAGCCAGATTCGGCAGCTCAGGCAGAAAAACTGCAACAGCTAAAAAATGAGTTTTTGAACGCTTCTTAGCTTACGGAAAAGTTAAACACTAAAAAAGCTGCGCTTAATTTACAAAAGTCTCCCGTTCTTGGGGTTTACTATAGGTGATTTACCCGAGAAATTTTTTCACTTTTTTAAAGTGATACTTTTCTCCCTTAGTTGGAGAGCTAATAGCAATTCTCCCATAGATTTATTCTATGTCCCCAGTGACTTTTTTAAGTCATAAACCTGACCCTAAAGTGGGCTATAGATATCCCACTAGGGGATTACTCTATCTATAGTTCCACGTTATTTTATTAATGAGGAATTAATTATGAAACCTTTCCGTTCAAACAATGGCCTTATCGCATTCGTAGTTACTGGTTCTCAAATTGAGAATGGCAACACGACCATCTGGGCCGATCAAGTTACCTCTTGGGTAGACGGTCAAAACCAAATGCAGTCACGTACTAACCAGATTCAACTTTTTGCCCATGGGCAATTAGAGTTTCCAGTCGGTGTTGGTTATGTGTGTAAAGTATCTCTTAAGACGTGTAAATTCACTGGTAACAATAACAGCGAACTTACGCATACTTATTATGAACTTCATAATGTGTTAGGCGAAATTGATGGCAATTCTGTTAATCAATTTGGACTACCTTCATTGTGTAACTTTACGCTTGGCGGCAATGTTGGTTCGATTGAACAGAAAAATGCAAATGGCAGTACTTGGTACAATGTTTCAATTGCATTAACTCGTTCATTTAAAGATGAGCAACAAAATTGGCAAGATGAAACCCACTGGGCTCGCCTGTCAATTTCACAAAAAACTTTTGATCAGAACTTCAAACAAGGTTTAGACAAAGGTGATTCTTTAATGGTCGAAACTGAACTCTCTACTAACGATTACACCGACAAAAACGGCAATAATGTCACTGGACATGAATTCCGCGTTAGTCGTGTTCTTGGTATGGTTAAGAAGTTCGAACTTCAAAGCTTAAAAGCTGCGAATCAAGCCCCACAAAACAATGGATCTGCGTACAACAACGCACCACAGCAAAACGCTCCACAGCAAAATGCTCCTGCGTATAACAACGCACCGCAGCAAAATGCTCCTGCGTACAATAACGCTCCACAGAATGGTCCAGCGTATAATGCTCTACAGCAGAATGCTCCACAGCAGAATGCCAATAATGCACAACAACCTGACTCTACACAGCGTCAATTCCGCCCACAAGCAGGCAACGGAAATTTCCGTCAGCGTGCTTATAACCAGCAATAATTCGAGGTACGCGGATATGAATTTTTCTCACCAGAAAAATGTATCTGCAGCACGAAAAAGGCGCGCTCTGCGCCTTCTTCGAAAGGCTCAGGTACTGAATAACCCCAAACTTCTTCATAAAGCAGAAATGCTACTTGAAGATGCTAATAAAGCTTTCTTTCTCAAGACAGCTTAACCCCTTAATTAACTACCCATATTAATTTAACCCCACACTTTATTCCTGGAGGAATTAACTATGTCTAATGCTAACCCTGTGACTACTGTAGACACGAATAACCAACCAACTTCTACTGTTGAAGAAATTGATTATTCAGAGATGATTACTGTTCGTATGGCCGACGTGTTCAAACCGTTTGTCCCAGCAGCAGTAACGGCAGTTATTCAGATCCCTAAACACCGTCATCCAGATGTACCTCGCGAAATCGCAGGTTATATTCCAGATGAAAAACAACTTTCCCAAGTTATATCTTGGTTTTGCTCACCTCAACGACCTAACTTCATGCATATGGTTGGTCCTACGGGGTCTGGTAAAACTGATTTCATGCTTTGGCTTTGTGCTCGCCTTAATTGGCCAACTGTGCTGGTGTCTGTTAACCCGACATTACGCCCTGAGAAGATGCAAGGCCGCTGGGTGTTGTCAAACGGTCAAACGGAATATGTTTATGGACCTATCGCTGACGCTATGAAACACGGAAAATGTGTTTTGCTTGATGAATGTGATAAAGGGTCTTTAGATTTTATTGCCAAACTTCACCTTCCTTCTGAGATGACGAAACCTTGGTCTATTGAAGACACAGGAGAAATCATCTATCCACACCAGAACTATCGTTTTGTAACGTTAGGTAATACTTCTGGAGAAGGGGACATTTCTGGTTTGTATCCATCGTCTCGACGTTGGGATACGGCTTTTCGAAATCGTTCATTCGTTGTGCCTTTTCCGTATTTACGCACGGAAGTAGAAGAGAAAGTGGTAATTGGTAAATTTCCGTTCTTACGCGACCACAAGAAGTTACTTAAGAAGTTAATCCAGTTTGCTAATGCTATGCGTGATGCAATGTTAGGTCCTAATCGAGATCGAACAACCAAATCTGGTATTGGAACGGCTTTTTCAACTCGTGTGGTTTTGTCTTGGTGCTACTACATTCAAATTAATGGTGATAGAGCTCCACTGCGTGCTTCGTTTAATAATGTATTTTGGAATGGCTGCGACACTCGTGACAAAGCTGATATCGAAAAGATTATTGATCAAGTGTTCAAAGATAAGAATGGTCATATTCTCGATCAACCGTATACCTGGTTGAAAGAGCAATCAAAAAAGTAACAAGCAATGATTCAGAGTGTGATGATGCTGATTTGCCAAGATCGGATTTAGACGGTCTAGATATCAGTACAATCAAGTTCAAAATGTATCATTGCAATGACAATGGAAGTAATAAGCTTTGGGGATATACGTGCCTTGGTGCCGACACACTGGTTGTTTACGGAGCCAAAGGCCAAAAGCTTAACTTCTATCGTAAAACCCATCAGTCTGAGTTACTAGCGCGTAACTACATCGACAAAAAAGTTAAAGAGAAAATGAAGAAGCAATATCAGTTTACACAGATTAATTGTTTCAGCAAAAACGAACTTAGGTTCGCTACTCCTTAACAAACCTACCTAACCCCTTCAGGGACTAGATTCCCTGACCGGGATCAGTCCCTCCAATTTTTATTCCTTGGAGGAATTATGAAAGACATCAACGATACCCAAACTCTCGATATCGATACAGTAGCTCAAAATCAACTTGACCAAGTGGCTCAACAAGATGGCGAATTTGCTAATCGACTCGAAAATGGGCTTGTGATTATCGATGTAACTACTTCTGGCCGTGATGGAGAGAAAACGTTAGCGAATGCTAAAACTCTCTTAGACGAAAAGGAAGTGAATTCAAAGATTGCTCGTAAAGCCCGTATTGAGTGGTTTCCTCGTTCTGAGTTGCAGTTTAAGAACACATTGGAGACTAAGGCACGCCGCGCTATTGCAGCCCGAGGTGTCCGATATGGACGCGTTACCGCGATTCCAGTTGATGAACTTGACTCTCTACTCGTTGAACTCAAGGCAATTCAAGCTGAGTTTTATTCAGAAGTCGCTGACCGTGATAATCGCTATGACACCATAGTTGAAGAACACAAGAAAGCTAACCCTGATATGGCTGAAATTATTGAGTCATTGAAGACCCCTAAAGATGATTTCTTTAGACGTTTTCAATTCAACGTGTTGCCGCCGATGGCCTTCAAACCTTATTTCAATGATGACCAACAGGAAGCTGTTGATTACATCGTGGAAGGGATTTTGGATAACGTCGCGGAGCAAGCTGTTGTTGTTTATGAAAAAATTATTGGTAAAAGTTCAATGATTCAGCGAACTTTCAAGCCAATAAGAGCTATTCGTGATTACGTTTACTCAATGTCATTCCAACACACTGTGTTTGACCGATTGGTTGATGAACTTGATGAAGCGTTCGATACCTTACCCAAAACTGGGAACATCGAAGGCTCTGATATGACCTACGCGGTTAAATTGGTACATAACCTTACAGAACGTGGCTCCATCTTAAATGGCATTGTGCCGGTGATGGAAGTCGCAGATGAATCTGAACCGAGAATTATTGACGCGATTAAGGACTCAGTAGTTTCTACTGATACTGACAGCGGCAATAGTACTCCTACCTATGAAGAAGTCACTGGCGAAACGTCAACAACCGGCTTCTGGTTCGGCTAACCCCACCTACCTAACCTAATGAGCTCCCTTTGGGAGCTCTATCCTATTTTTTGGAGGAACACCTTATGGCTTCAATTCAAGAAGTTCAAAACACAATGCGAGTTATTACAGATATTCACGCACGATTTGACGTAAATATCTATTTTGACCGTCGAACTTGCTACACGAATGGCAGAGATATTTACATCAATGCTGGTGACCCCTCTGATGAAGTTTGGTCACGACTCGTTGAAGCAAAAATTACTCATGAAGCTGGTGGTCATTTACGATTCAGTGACTTCTCAGTCTTCGAGAAACACCTCAAGGGTAAATCAAGCACGTTCTTATCAATCAACAATATCATTGAAGATTGTCGCGTAGAGACTGCTTGTATGAAGGAGTTTTCTGGTGCCTACTGGGTATTTCAGAAAATGACTTATGACTTGCTCGAAGAGGGTTATTTTCAGGAACCAATAATAAGTAACGGCCCCGCTGGGTTGTTATTTGCTTGGTTATTGTATTCTGGTCGTGGTATTGCAATTGAGGGGCAATCTCACCTAAAGAAACTTGGTGATGATGCTCGACATCTACTGATGAAATTAGGCACTCCAAACTCTCCAATTTTTGATGAAATTGAAAAGCGGATGATTAATTGGGGTAAATTACCTTCAACAGTGGCTGCTATAGATGAAACCATCGAGGTTATGCTTTTATTAAAGCGTCTTTCTAAAGAGCAACCGCAACCACCACAGCAACAACAATCGGCTAATCAGAATTCAGAATCAGACGATGATTCAGATGGTCAGGGCTCCGGTTCAGATTCAGACGAT